>DATCXG010000173.1:0-7130 GCA_036565945.1 Gemmatimonadaceae bacterium | reverse complement strand
AGTAGCGGCCGCCAGCTGGCGGCCGCGCCGCATTTCGGGCCCTGATCGTTCGTGCTCTACCATCGACGGGAAGTGTGCCGTGCTGGTGACTTGCCTTCCGCGTTGCTGTGCCCCAGCCTAACTTCTCCCGTTCGCTTCGCTTGTTTCGCCGCACCCGGCACTCCTTCTCCCTTGCGGCAGGGAACCGGGACCACACCGTTCCTCTCTCCGTCCCTCGCCGCATGCGTAGCGCCTTCACCGCCTCAGTCGCGATAGCGGTCGTGGTTCTGGGCTTCTGTCTTCCCGCCCCCGCCGCGGCCCAGGATGCAAGCGATTCCGCCGCCTATCGCGCACTCACCCAGACGCCGCTAGGCGCGCTCCCATCGCTGCTCGACGTGGGGGTGAGCGGCACCCGCACCAGTGCAGTGTCGTTCCACGCGCGCTATGGAGTCATGAGCTTCGACGACCGCGAGTACGTGCACAACTTCGGTGTGGGCGTGAGCATCCCCGCTGGCTCGGCGTCGATCGGGCTCACGGCGGGGTACTACTGGCCCAACTGCAACGGGCGCTGCTCGGGTCACTCGATGTTCTCCGCGAGTGTGAGCCAGAACCTCGTGAGCGTGGGTCTCGGGAGCGGCACTGGCGCCGGCGCGTTCAACATCGGGTTGAATGGCGAGATGGGGTACGCGAGGCAGAACGTCACCCTGCTATCTGGGCAGCTGGATCTCCCCGTTTCCCTGACGCCAGCGAGCCGATCGCTGCGGCTGGTTCCGTACATCGCCCCCGGACTCGGCGTTGGCGCGGTGCGAGATGACAGTGGTACGGAGGCAGGACTACTCTTCACCTTTGGCGCGGGGCTCGGTCTGGTCACATCACGCGGCTTCACTGCCACGGCCGGGATCAGGCGCGCCTTCCTCTCCACGGGCAACTGGCTCGCCGGAGTGGGGATCGCGCTCGGCCCGGGACGCTGAACGCGCGTGCCGTGTAATCAATCGCTGTGATGTTCTCTGCTCTAGCCGCTCGCCGTCTGCGCCTCGCATCGCGCATTGCCTACGTGGTCGTGGTCCTGCTCGCGACGCTCACGAATCTGAATTTCGATCCCGATCCCGCGCGCGTTGCGGAGCGTCTCCAGCGTGCCCTCCACTGGGCCCTGAACGGCAGCGACGTGGTGGATGCGGCGCGGAACGTGGCACTCTTCGCCGGCTTCGGTGTGGTCTGGATAGTCACCTCGCCGCCCGAGCATCCCTGGCGCCAGACCGCACGCATAACGCTGCTGGGCTTCCTCCTGAGCCTGGGTGTGGAGGTTGTTCAACTCGCATCGGCCAGCCGCATGTCGAGCATCAACGATGTGGCCACCAACACCGCCGGCGCGCTCACCGGCGCGCTCGCCATCGTGACGATCGTGAGCGTGCTGCATCATGTCCGTCCGGTCCGGACGCATCTGATCTTCCCGTTCTTCCCCATGGCTGGCGCGTACATGGGAGCGGTGGCCGCGGAGATGTTCGCGCCGTTCTGGTGGCGCGAGAGGATGCCGGGCACCGGCGGGTCGATCGCTGACCGACTGGGGTACGCCCTGCAGCACGTACTCGGCGCCACACCGGAATCCATCTCCCTGTTCGACCTGGTGGCTTTCAGCCCCGCGGGTGCCATGGCGGTCCTGGCACTCGCCGAGCTCGGCCTATCGTACGGTGCTGCCTGCTGGATGACCGTACTCGGCGGCTTCGCGCTCGCAGCCACGATGGAAATCGCTCACGGGATCGCCGGACAGCCGATCGTGATCGGGGCCATCGTGTCGCACACCCTGGGCATCGCGCTAGGTGCAGTGATCGCATGGCGTGGGACGTCCGGCGCCATGAGGCGGATCCCGAGTCGGCGGGCGCGGGCGAGACTCCTGCTGGCTGCCTACGCCATTCTGCTCGCGTTCTGGACATGGCGCCCGTTCGTGGTACGCTGGGACACGCAGGTGATCCTGGATCAGCTCACTCTGGCGCACCTCACGCCGCTCGGGCTCATGAGTGGCGAAGTGGACCTGTTTGGCGTGATGGATCTGGTGCGTCAATTCTGTCTCTTTCTACCACTGGGCAGTCTCCTGGCCGTGTGGCCACTCACGCGCCATGGTCGCCTCGCCTACGTGCTACCCGCGATATACCTATCGATAGCGCTCGAGCTGGGGCAGCTCCTGGTGATAGGTCGCACCTTCGACGTTACCGATGTCCTGACGCAGTGCGCCGCGATAGGGGTGGGGTTGGTGGTGGTGAGGCGGGCGGGCTGGGGGGTGTTGGGCGAGGTGCTGGAGGAAGATCCTGGCGAACAGGACGATGGACTGAGGCGCGCGCGAGTCCGGACGAACCATGTGACGCGGGTTGGCGCGCGGTAGACGGGCTAGTTAGCTTTACAAGCTATGTCGGTGCGGTAGCCAAGTGGTAAGGCCCCGGTCTGCAAAACCGGTATTCGCGGGTTCGACTCCCGCCCGCACCTTTAGAGACGGGGTTCAGGGGGCAGGGTTCAGGGGGCAGGAACTACCTCGGGGTAGAGACCTCTACACCGAGGCAGTTCCTGCCCCCTTTCAGTTCCCTTACCTCCTGCCCCCTGAACCCTGAACCCCGTAGTTAGCAGTTCCTGAACCCTGCCCCCTGCCCCCTGAACCCCGTAGTTACCTGGTCACGGCTTCCAGGTTGGTCCACGGAATCCGTTGGTGAAGGTGAGTGGGACGATCGCGCCGGATTGGGCGTTGATCAACTCCAGCTGGTTGCGGGTGGCGTTACGCGCGATGACCCACTGGCCGTCCGGCGACCAATCGATGCCGAAGTCGTAGCTGTTCGAGCTGGCGCCGATTTCGCGGAGGCCGGTGCCGGCCGGCGTGACGACCTGCAAGCCAGCGGGGGAGACGAAGGCGATGAGGTCGCCAGAGGGTGACCATGCCGGCGAGTGGCCGTTGATGTGAAGGTCGGTCGATACGCCCGTGGATAGGTCGAGGAGCATCAGCCGGTCGGATCCGTAGCCACCCACTATCACGTATACCAGCTGTTTCCCATCGGGCGAAACACTGGGTGCCACGTCTTCCAGGGGCGTGTTCATCCGAACCGCTTCTTCACCTGTGCCATCCGGATGGATCCGATAGAGCCGCCACGAACCCGTGTTGCGAGAGTAGTAGATCCAGGCTCCGTCGGGCGAGGTCTCGGGGTACAGACCCCACTCGTCGATCGCCGTCGCGACACGCAGGCTGCCGGCGAGGTCCACAGTGCTGAGTGGTCCACCGCCGGCGTGGTCGAAGACCACGCCGTTGCCTGACTGTAGCCAGTCGGCGGTGTACGGCGGATTCTCGGATGTGGGTACCGTGGCCAGCACGCGATAGCCGGAGCCATCGGAGTTGAACGTGACGATGTCGCGTCCCATGATCGCCGCAATGGACGTCTCGGGAATGACCGAGACGGAGGCGGTATCCGCGAGGCTGTCCGCGCTCACGATAAGCTTGCCACTGCCGGAGACCACCCCCGTAACCACGGCGCCGTCCATCTTGATGGCCGATCCCACGACGCGGAATGTCATATTGCCTTCGCGCGGGTTCTGGAAGCGATCGACGATGGCACTCCGCAATGTGAAGTGGTCCCCGACGTAGATCGTCGTGTCATGAGGCGACGCAGTCACTTCGACCGCGTTCCCGGGCAGCACCGTGTACTCCACGGTATCGATCAGCCCGAGCTCGGGGACGGTGACGATCACGCTTGCCGGTCCGGCCTTTGTGCCGAACGACACCAGGACGCGCGCCTTACCGCCGTCATCGGTGGAGTCGACCGCGAAAATATCGGGCAGGCGCTGGTCTAGTGGCGATACGTAGGCGCGGTAGCCCTTGGATGCCTGGCTCGCGTCTACAGGCGTCGTCTCGAATCGGACAACTGCACCGACCGCCAACCGCTGTTGCGGGTCTCGCACCTGGACGACGAGCGCCTGGAGGAGTTGGGCCCCTACAGTATCTGTTGCCTCGGCGCCCGCGATTACGGTAATCGGCTCATGGGCTTCGGGCTCCGTGCTGCTATCGCCACAGGCGGTGAGGCACGCGGTAGCGAGGAGCAACGAGAGACATCTGTGCGACATCTGGATGAACCTCCGCAGACCAGATCGGCGGCCCGCTCGTTCGCGCTCGGCGTCGAGTCGCGGTAATCATGGTTTTCGCGCTCGGCGTCGAGTCGCGATATGATGGTTTGAGATGCAGCAAGATCTGCTTTCTTGACGTCAACCCGGGGCGCTCGGGCGCATTGCCGCGAGCTGTCACAACGGGGCGACCATGGATCTCCTATCCGGGAGGATCAGTGTTTCATGATGCTACCGGCCTGGTTGGGCGTCAACCATTGCACTTCACCCTTCATCTCGCTGGCCGAGGAACTCACCTATTGCCGCCAGCGGCTCTATATGATCGCAGAAGATCTTGAAGGCCGCCAGCAATGGTACCGCGAGGAATGCACCGGGGATTCCCCAGAGGAAGAACCAGAGCGCGAGTCCCACGAAGATCGCCACCGGATTGAGAGTCAGTCGATGGCCGAGCAGCATGGGGCTCAGAAGGTTTCCCTGGATGATGTTGATGGCCAGGAAGGTTGCCGGCACCAGGAGTGCGTGGCCCACGCTGTCGAAGGTGGTGAGTCCGGCGAGCGCGAGGATGGCGACCATGGTGGCGGCTCCGAGGTACGGAATGAACTCGAGCAGCGCCGCGAGCACGCCCCACAGCACAGCATTCGGCATGTGGAGCAGATACATCGCGCCGGCCACCACGACTCCCTCGCCCACGTTCACGAGGGCCACTGTGAACAGGTAGGTGGAGATGGAGGCTTCTGTCTCCCGGGCTATGCCAACCGCCTTTTTCTTGTCGCGAAGTCGCGGGAGTACCTTGATCAGCTTCTGAAGAAAGAGATCGCCGCCGGCCAGCAGGAAGTACAGCAGGATGAGAACCTCGAGCATCCCGACTATCAGGACCTCGGTGGTGCCGAAGATGCGCGACATCAGAGTGGGTCCGCGCACCACCACCTCGCGAGTGGCCTGCCCACGACCCATGTCGGTCGCGCTCTCCACCTGCTCGGCTGTTCGCCTCACCTGCTCTACGGGCTCCCGCAGATGCTGGAGCTTGTCGCCGGCGGTGGCCAGCGTTCGGGGCGCTCGGGACAACCAGTCCTGGACCGCGCCGGTGAGCCCGTACACGCCAGTACCCAGAATACTCAGAAGGACGAGGAGCACGAGCCCCGCGGCCAGCGGTGGCTTCACGTGGATGCGCGCCAGCGCCCGGACCACTGGGCTCAGCAGGAAGTTGAGCAGGATGGCGAACACGATCGGGAGCACGAACGTGCGCGCGAAGTAGAGTGTGTAGAGCACCGCCAGGACGACGAGGATCGTGATCCCTATGGATCTGGAGGCGCCGCTCTCCAGGGCGCTGCCGAGCCTTGTTATATCGGGTTCTGGTGGCGCTCTTTCCGCTGGCGCGTCTGGCGTGCCGGCGGCGATGTCGCGATCGATGTCGCGTGAGACAACGGAAGGCGGCTCCTCGCCGCCTTCCGTTGGATGCACTGGCCCGCCCCTGATCATGGCGCCCTCGATTCTCCGGAGGCTATAGGCTGTCGGGCTTCTTGACTTCCACCTTCGGCACGGTGACCGTGGTCGTCTCCTTCTTCACATCCACGGTGGGCGTCTTCACGGTGTCTGTCTGAGTACCAACGACGGGCTTCTCGACTTCGTAGGTTCCTTCACCGGTTTTCTTGCAGGCCGTGACCGCGCAGAGTACTGCGAGTGCCGTGGCTATTGTGAGCTTGCTCACTGGATGTCTCCGTGTTGGTTTGACCCCTGAATAGCAACGTTCGCGCCACTTACCGGTGCCGCGCCCCGCGGTCGTCACGTTGCTTACGGATGTGATGAGCTCGGCTTCTGCCCGTGGAAGCCCGGCCGTTACTCCCCGCGCTCGACCGCGTCTATCCGTTAAGAGCAGCCGACGTGGTCGAGACGGTGGGGACAACGGAGAAGCGCTGGTAGCCCCGCGCGCCGAGGTCCTATTCGAGCAGTTCGTGGAGTAGAGACAGTGGATACAACGGAGACGCGCTGGCAGCGCCACATGGACGATGGACGGCGCTACGTCAGCCAGGGCGATTACGCCCAAGCAGAGCGTTCGCTCCTCGCCTCGGTGAAGGAGGCGCTGGCGCTCGGACCAGCCGACCTGCGGGTAGCATCCAGCCTCGGCATCCTCGGGAAGCTGAAGCACCGGCAGGGTGAGCGTGATCGCGCCCAGGCATTCCTGGAGCGCGCGCTGGCCGTGCGCGAGCAGGCGCTGGGGCCCGATCACTACGGTGTAGTGCAGGGAATCAATGATCTCGCTTCGCTGCACTACGCCTACGGTAGACTCCCGGAAGCGCGTTCTCTCTTCGAACGCGCACTGGCGATCGCCGAGCGACAGCTTGCGCCTGACCACAGCGATCTGGCACTCGCGCTGTACAATCTCTCGCGGGTGTACTTCAGGAGTGGCGACCATCTGCGCGCGGAACCGTTGCTCGTGCGTCTGCTCGCGCTCAAGGAGCGCTCCCTGGGAGGGGAGCACGCCGATGTGGCGGCGATCCTCACGGCGTTGGCGCGCGTGCGCTCGATGGCCGGCCGTCACGACGACGCCGAGCGGATGGCGCGACGCGCTCTGGCCATCCGCGAGAGAGTGCTGCCGCCCGACGACCCAGCGATCGCCGTCGGTCTGGACCTGGTGGCGTACTTCTGCGCGGGCCGCGCCCGACGTATGCGGTCGCTGGCTGACGCCGAGCGAATTCTGGGGGGCGGCCGCGATGCGGTGCCTGGCGGCGGCGTGGAGTCTGATGCGGCGGGTGCTGTGCTCGAGGAATCGCTCAACGCGCTGGCCATCGAGGAGCGTTCGCTCCGTGATCGAGCACGGTTGATTCGTGAGCGGGCCGGTGATGTTGCCGAGCCTCCGACGCTGGAGCGGACGCCGGGCGAGCCTCGTGCCCCGGGACACGTTGGGGCTTCGTCCGTCTCAGGAGCTTCGGAGGCTTCGACGGCGGGAGATGTTCCCGGGATACCAGAGGCTCGGGAGGCTTCCCCGGACATTGACCGCGCTACTGAGTGCGGTGCACTCGAGTGCTCAGGCATCTCCAGAGATCTGGATGCTGCACCGG
>DATCXG010000171.1:0-9604 GCA_036565945.1 Gemmatimonadaceae bacterium | reverse complement strand
CGGCACCGTCGGAGTCAGGTCGCTGCAGGAGCGCCAGGTGATCGGGTTGCGGAACGGATCGTTGGACGTCCAGAAGCCGGCCGTGGTGCCCGTACTCTCTCGCCAGCTTCCGACAACTCAGGTACCGGCTGTGCTTGTATCCAGCTCCAGCGCCGAGTTGTCAGCCGCAGTCCTGCCGTCCTCAGAGGTGACGCCACCCGGGGCCATCCTGGTGGACGAGGGCCGCACGGATCTCGGGAATGGACTGTTCGCCGTACGACACGGCACGAGCGTCACCGTCAACTTCGACGTGGCGCAAGCCCGCACACGGCGACGCGACAAGTTCGACCGGATCGTGCGAGCCACGCTTCCCAGGATCTACGGTCCGATCGCGACCTCGATCCTGGACACGATACCAACCGGGAGTCTGGTGCAAGCGGGGACCTTGCCCGCCCAGTTGGTGGATACCGGTCTTCGCTTCTCACTGAGTGAGGGCTGGAGTCTCGCCCTCTGGCCCGAGACGCGCCCTGCCAGCGATGGACCTCTCGTGGTGGCTTATCGGGCGGAACTCGCGCGCTGAGCGGGCGGCTCCACGCCATCGCCCATCACCACGGTCCACTGCCGCACGCGCCAACCAGTCACGATTCCGTTGGTCACGTAGGGGTCCGCCTTCGCGAACGCCTCGGCGGCTGCTGGAGACGGCCCGCGAAAGATGAAGATCACGCCGTCGGCAGGATCGGCCAGCGCCCCTCCGAGTCTGATCTCACCACGCTCGTACGCACTCCGCGCGTGTTCGAGATGGGCGGCGCGGTATGCTGTCCGGCGCTCAAGGTAATCCGACACTACGTCGTAGAAGAGAATGAAGTGCATTTCTATCGTACTCGAGCTGTGGTGGGGTTTCCGCGGGTGCCGGAACGGCGCCCGCCCACACGCTCAGGGGAATGTGAGCAGTTGACCCTGTGCGATGTCGGGTGATGATCGGTCAGGAAGCTGAGCAGTAAAATGCCGGTGGGACTACGTGGCTGCAAGCGCAACCACGTAGTCCCACTCTCTCATCTTGCGTCCAGCGTCCTCCCGGCATTCAGGTTGTCGAAGCTGAGCATGGTGTTGAAGACGAGGAAGTACGTCCCGATCGTCGCACCGCGCCACACAGGGTTGTTGGCAAAGAGCACCACATGCCCCTTCTCGACCGGTACGTCGACGACTACTGGGCGCTGCGCCATGTCGGACGCTCCATCGAGAAGGCCGGAGACAAGGAGGTTATCCGCCTCGGCGAAGCGCAGGGCCACTCGCGGCCGCTGGGCTGGCGGGATGATGCCTATCGGGTATCGTAGTTGCTCACCCGTGATCGGCGCGGCCTCCCATGGCTTCACCGACACCCGTGGCGGTGCCTGAAGCTCCGGCCTGAGCGCCGCCCTGCCCTGCACCACATCCGGGTCGTCCGCGGTGCCCCGGCCGGTTGGCCGGCTGTTGTCGGCATCGTCGTCGCCACCGCGCCCTCCCACTGTGTTGCTCACACGGAAGCTCTCGCCATCATCGCTATAGACCGCGAGGTCATCGCCGATGCCGTAGACGATGGGGCTGGTGTGATCCACAACCTTGGTCCGCAGCAGGCTGCCAACGACGTGCCCACGGGGAGCGTGGTGCTCGCTGACGCCACTCGTCAGGCCATACGTGATAGCGAAATCCGCGGTGTTGGTAACGCCCACGAGCACGCCTCCACGCTCGATGAAGCGCTGGAGATTCTCCATGCCGCGCCAGCCGAGCCCTGGCCGAACGTCGTCAGTCTGCGCGAGGAGGCCGATGTTCGGTGTTTCGGGTGACTTGCGCCACGGCATCGGGTTGCGCCACATGGGCATCCCATTCACGATCGCCTGCGCGCTGCCACCGCCCGGGGGAAACAGAATCACATCGTACTTCGCGTTGAGGTCTGCATCCTTCGCCACGTCCTGGACGCTGATGTAGTCGTACGGGATCTGAAGGTCGTCGAACGCCAGGCGCCACCAGCCCTCAGTCTGCGTTCCGATCCAGGTGTGCAGGATGGCCACGCGCGCCACGCGTGCCGGGTGCACCTTCACCGCAGGCGCAGACTTCAGAGCGTAGGCCTGGAGCCCCAGGCTGACAGCAGCAGAGTCCAGTTCAGCGGCGGTCACGCCACGGACGATGAACGAGCCTCGGTTGAACTGCCTGCCGCTCGCGTCGAACGGCTCCTCGGCCATCTGGATGTCGGCCGCGGGCAGACGATAGCGTAGCGTAGCGAGCGCATTGTCCGCGTTGTGGTTGATCGCGAAGATGGCACCCTTTCCCGTCGTGCCGCCCGGCGCGCGGATCTCGCTCGTCACGCGTTTCATGGGTGCATCGAGCACCTTCGGGTCGGTGATCCGCACGGACTGCACGTTGAAGCCCTCTGGGAAAGTCCAGCCGGTGTCGTCGTACGGGTGCTTCTGGGGATCGTCGGGGCTCCAGTACTGGTAGTCGAGTAGTGCGTCGGCAATGCGCGAGTAGGGCTGATCCATGCGGATTATGAAACTGCCCGCTGGGAAACGACGGGTCTCTGGAGTCTTCGACGCCGTTGCCGCCGTTGCGTTCTGGTCGGGCTTCGCGCTGTCCCCTCCTCGTTTCCGGGCCTTCTGCTCAGCTATCGTCACGGTGAACGGTGCCGTCGCCCGCGAGATCTCCACGTGCTGCTTCTGCAGTACGCGAAGCAGATGGGCCTGCGCACCCGGTCGAGGGTCGTCCGCGGGGAGGATGTAAGCGGCCGGGCCCTCGGTGTGTGCCTTGAGGATCGAGCGCTTGCTCTTCTCGTAGAAATTCTCGAGGAACTGCTGACGGTTGTTCGCGAAATAGCTCAACGAGACCAGCAGTCCGGTCTGCTCGTAGTTGTTGTTGTTCCTCAGCGACCACTTCACGCGCGGCAGCGGCGGATCTTGCCGGTACCAGGTCCGTGACGTCTCGTCGGGTCCCAGAGTTCGTTCCTGTGTCTCGGCTGTTCCGCCGTTGCCGAATGTTTCGTATAGCCGGCTGATGCCGTTGTGGGTCGCCGCCATGAACATCAGGTAGCCCGGAGACCACGTGTCGAAGTCGCCGTGCGCGAAAACTCCCGGCATGCCCAGGCGCGTCATCTCCTGCACGTTGTGCCAACCGATCATCTGCCACTCGTTCGTCAGCAGCGGATCGAGCCAGGCGTTGTAGGGGCCGTCTCCGATCGTGTTGTCGTACAGGTACGGTACTGACTCGTGCAGGTCGTGCAGCACCTGTGCCTTCCAGCCCAGGTAGGTATCGAGCACGTTCTGCGACAATTTCAGCGTCAGCCCCATGGCGTCGCGGTTGTTGTCGTGCGCCACGTAGTGCCCCCAGTACAGTAGGCGCGGGTACGTCTCGTCGGGATGAGCCATGTGCCAGCGGAACAGATCTACCTGCCTGTCGCGCCCGTCCACTTCGACGACGGGCGTGATGAGCGTTATCAGGTGATCACGGATGTTCCGAACGTACGGGCTCTCGTCCACGGCGAGACGGTAGGCGAGCTCCATCAGCGCGGTCGGTGCGCCGGTCTCCGGTGAGTGAATCGTGCCGGTGATGTAGTAGACAGGGACTGCCCGGGCGGCCAGATTACGCGCCTCTGCGTCATTCATCTGGATGCTTCGCGGATCGGCCAACCTGGCGAGCATCGCCCGGTTCTCATCCATGTGTGCCAGGAGCGACTCGGAAGCAACCGCCACGGCGATCATCTCGCGCCCCTCCTCGGTCCTTCCTATCGAGTACACCTTTACCCTGGGGCTCGCCTTCTCGAGCATCCGCATGTACTCGTAGACCTCCGACGAGTACGGGAGCTTGGTCGGCGCGCCCGCTATGTCACCCAGCAGTGCCTTGGGCGTTGGGACAGTACTGGAGGCGGGGAGGTAGTCGACGAGGGGCGAGAGGAAGAACGGCTCCGTGGTATATTCGCGGATCTTCGCCGTGTATTCCTGGTCTACAGGCTGGTTCGGATTCCGACCCGGTCTCGTACTCGACGAGTCCACCACCATCGCCTGGCGCGGCTGTTGTGCGGCTTGCTGGGCGGCCACGGCGCCTGGTACGGCCGGGAGGAAGAGAGAGAGAAGCAAAGCGGGAATAACTGCGGAACGCCGCATGACAGACCTCGCTAAGAGGGATTGCGGTGGGGCTGCACGTGAGGAGGCACCCTTGCCGACCGTGAGATACGCACCGGGCCTCGCTTGCGGAAGGCCAGCGTACTTCGGGAGCAACGCTGGCTACGGGGTGTACGCATTCTAAATTCGAGCGCTGCAAGGGAGTCCACCATGCTATCCATCCTGCCAATTTCATGATGCAACGAACCGTACTGACTGCCTGTCTCGTTCTGGGTACCGCTCTGTACCCGCTCGCCCCCACCGCTGCCCAGGACACCGCGCGCTTCACACGTGCGGATACGCTGCGCGGTTCCATCACGCCCGAACGCGGCTGGTGGGACGTGACATTTTACGACCTGCACGTGGGCGTCAGCCCTTCGGATAGCAGCATCCGGGGATACAACGGCATCACGTATCGCGTCCTCGGGGCAGCGCGGGAGATGCAGATCGATCTCCAGGTTCCGCTGGAAGTGGACAGCATGGTGCAGGATGGCCGGAGCCTGACTTTCCGTCGCGACGGGAATGCGTTCTTCGTGACCCTTGTCGCACCGCAACGCGTGGGCGATCAGAAGACCGTGACAGTCTACTATCACGGTAAGCCTGTGGTGGCCCAGCGTCCGCCGTGGGACGGTGGCTTCATCTGGGCGACAGACAGCCTGGGACACCAGTGGGTTGCCACCGCCAATGAGGGGACCGGAGCCAGCATCTGGTGGCCCAACAAGGATATCAACGCCGAGGAGCCGGACAGCCAGCGGATCGCCATCACGGTTCCCAGCTCCATGATGAACGTCTCCAATGGTCGCCTGCGCGGCACCACGCGCCACGACAATGGCACCACGACCTACGAATGGTTCGTGTCCAGCCCGATCAACAACTACAATGTCGCCGTCAATGCGGGTACCTACGAGCACTTCAGCGACGTCTACGACGGAGAGGACGGCAAGCTGACGTTGGATTTCTGGCCCCTGGCGTATCACCTGGATGCGGCCAGGAAGCAGTTCCAGCAGGTGAAGCCGATGCTGGCGTGCTTCGAGCACTGGTTTGGCCCGTACCCCTGGTACAAGGACGGCTACAAGCTGGTGGAGGCGCCACACCTGGGGATGGAGCACCAGAGCGCCGTGGCCTACGGGAACCACTTCCTGAACGGCTACCTGGGACGGGACCTCTCCGGCACCGGGCTGGGGCTGGAGTGGGACTTCATCATTGTCCACGAGAGCGCTCACGAGTGGTTCGGTAACAACATCACCGACAAGGATGCCGCGGACATGTGGGTGCACGAGAGCTTCGCCAACTATTCCGAGGGGCTGTACACGGAATGCCGGTCGGGTAAGGAGGCGGGCGCCCGGTACATCATCGGTGTCCGCAGAGGCATCCGGAACGACCGACCCATCATCGGCCACTATGGCGTCAACAACCCGGGCTCTGGCGACATGTATCCCAAGGGCGGGAACATGCTGCACACCATCCGCCAGATCGTCGACAACGACGACAAGTGGCGCGGCATCCTGCGCGGTCTGAATCAGACATTCCGTCATCAGACCGTCAGCGGCAAGCAGGTGGAGGACTACATCAGCAAACAGTCGGGAATCGATCTGAGCAAGGTGTTCGAGCAGTATCTGACCACCACCATGATCCCCGTCCTGGAGTACAAGATCGATGGCGGCACGCTCTCGTATCGCTGGAGCAATGTGGTCGCCGGCTTCGATATGCCAGTGAGGGTGGCGCTCTCGGGACAGGGCTTCACGCTCATCCGCCCGACGGAATCGTGGAAGAGTGCGGCGTCCCACCTGAAGAAGCCGGCGGATTTCCAGGTGGACAGGAACTTCTACGTGACCAGTAAGAACGTTGGCGAGGCCACTGCCACGGGAGTGGGCGGCCACTGAGCCATCTGGACTGGTCTGATCAGGCTGCCGAGAGGTCTCTGAGTACGTCGCCCACTGAGCCCTCTCGCAGCCGCCTGAGCGCCCTATCACGCAGTTGCCGCACTCTCTCTCGCGTCACGCCAAGCAACTTGCCGATCTCGTCGAGGGTGTGCTCCCTGTCACCCTCCAGGCCGAAGTACAACCGCAGTATCTTGGCGTCCCTCGGGGGAAGCGTGGACAGCGCCCGCTCGAGCTCCGCGTTCCGGAAGCGGTCGAGCACCTGCTCCTCGGTGTCGGGAAGCTCCTCGATGGCGAAGCGCTCCATGAGCGCTCGGTCGCTGTCCTTCCCGGCGGCGGCGTCGAGTCTGACTTCGGCTGTGTTGAGCGTGGCGAGCGCACTGACGATCTCGGGCGAGACTCCGGTGAGCTGTGATAGCTCATCGGCGGTGGGCTCTCTCCCGAGCTTGTCGCGCAGCAGTGCGGTAGCCCGGATCACGCGCGAGAGGTCGGCCGTGCGGTTGAGTGGAACGCGCACGGTGCGGCCCTGCCGCGCCAGCGAGGCGAGGATGGCCTGGCGAATCCACCAGACGGCGTAGGAGATGAACTTCACCCCCTGATCCGGGTCGAATTTCCGGGCCGCCGTCATGAGACCCACATTCCCCTCGCCGATGAGATCGATCAGGGGGAGTCCGCGGTTCTGGTACTTCTTGGCGACCGAAACCACGAACCGCAGGTTCCTCCGGACGAGCTCCTCCATCGCATCCTGGTCACCGGCCTGGACGCGACGGGCCAGAGCTTTCTCTTCATCGGCGGTGAGGAGGGGGTAGCGGCTCACCTCGGCAAAATACTGATCGAGGATGTCTCGGTCGGACTCGGACCGGCTGATCTCCACTGGCGCTGATGGCCGGCGGCGTCGCTTGGTCTCTGCCATCGGGAATTACCTCCGGGCTATAGCGTATTCATTTCGAGAGCAACAAGCGAACCGTGGTGCCCGGTGGGCGGGGGATGCTTCTCCACTCTTCCAGGATTTTCCGTGCGTGACGACGGCCGGAGGAGCCTTATCGTCCTTTGGGCAGGAATCGCAGCAGGAACGCGGTTACCACGAACGCCACACCAACCAGCATGGCGCTGTTGCTGTCGATCCGGATGCCGTAGGCCCAGATGGCCAGAGCGACGACGACGAGTACGACCTTCAGCATGTCGACAGGCTTCATCGGGACTCTCTCTTGCGGGCGACGAAGGAGCGCACTCCGTCGCGGAACTCGTCGGTGCTGCGCGCCTCGGCATTGACCCGCGCCCCGAGCGCTATCCCATCGCCGAAGGTGCGAGAGTCGAGGTCGTAGAACAGGCGTTTGGTGAGTCGAAGGGAAGCCGCCGGCGACTTCGCCAGATCCGCTACCACCGCCTCCACCGTGGCGTCGAAGCCGGCCGCTGGCAGCACACGGCTCACCAGGCCTAGCTCGAGGGCCTCTCGGGCCTGGATGATCCGTCCAGTGGCCACGAGCTCGAAGGCGCGCTTCTCGCCGGCCGCGCGGCGGAGCATGGTCATGACCATGGCTGGTACGAAGCCGACACGCACCTCGGGGTAGCCGAAGCGCGCGTCCTCGTGGGCGAGCACGATGTCGCACGCGCTCGCGAGGCCAGCGCCCCCTGCCAGTGCGCGCCCCCGCACGGCGGCCACCACTGGCTTGGGTAGCTCGCGGATGGCGGTGAACACATTCCCGAGCGCCTCCGCATCACGCAGGTGGGCTTCTGCCCCGGCATCGAGCATACCCTCGAGTGCCTCCAGGTCGGCACCGGCGCAGAAGTCGCTTCCCTCGGCAGAGAGGAGCACCACGCGCACGGTGTCGTCGCGCCCCGCCTGGTCGAGCGCCGAGGTCAGTTCATGTGCCGCCAGTTCGTCGAGCGCGTTCTTCTTCTCTGGGCGTGTGAGGGTGATGCGCGCCACGGAGCCAGAGATATCCAGGCGCGCGCGCGTCACGCCGCCGCACTCGGCAGATGGTAGCGCGCCGCCAGCGAGTCCGGGATATCCAGCACCATCCGGAGCATCGCGGTGGAGAACACCTTCCCCTGCGCATCGGTCTTGAGCGAGAGAGTTCCGCCACCACCGAGCGCGCCATGCAGCAGGAAGTTCACGGCTCCGAGGTTTGGTAGCTCGAACCGCTCCACTTTCCCCGTGATCGCACCAGCGAAGTGCCGGGCCACGCATTCCTTCGTGAGAAAGAGCTGGAGTACCGGAAACCACTCGGGCCGGAGCGCGATGACACCCACGTTCGCGGTGTCGCCCTTGTCGCCCGAGCGGGCATGCGCAATGTCGAGCAGGCGGACGTTCATGGGTTGTCGATCCTTACACTGGGTACGATCACGCTCTTGTCGATGAGTGCGGGCCAGTACGCTACCACTTCCTCCACCTTCGGCCGTCCACCAGCGAAGCCGGTGACGCTCGGGGGCCCGTTGAGGATGAGAGGTGCGATCTCTCGCGTGAACCGCTCCACGTTGGATCGGTTGGCGTCGCGCACCCCTACGCGGAGCTGTACCTCGGGCGCGTCCGCGACCTCGCCGGCGAGCGGCCCGTGCGTGGCAGAGACGCCCAGAAACTCCGTGCGGATCTCTTCGAAGCCGAGCCCCAGATTCGCCAGCCTCTCTCGCAGGACGCGGTCGGCGAGCCTGGCCTTCTCGAGCGCGTCGGGCCAGGCGTACACAAGCGTACCGAGCGCCTTGAACCCCGACCGATAGGCTATCGAGACTTTGAGCTTGTCGGTGGGGGCGCGACCTCGTATGCTGGACACTCGTACACGGTTCTCGCCGGCATCGGCGATGTTGATCGTGGTGAAATCGGCGATCACGTCAGGCGTGATGTATTCGTGCGGGTCGCCCATCTCGTACACCAGTTGCTCGGTGACGCCGTGTACGTCGATACGGCCGCCGGTGTTGGGGTGCTTGTAGACGACGAAGCTCCCGTCCTCATGGGCCTCGACGATCGGATAGCCGATGTTGGCGAGATCGGGAATGTTGCGCCAATCGTAGAGGCAGTTGCCGCCCGAGGACTGGGCGCCGCACTCGATGATGTGGCCCGCGACGATCCCGGCCGCGAGCTTGTTCCAGTCGTCGGGAGACCAGCCGAATTCGAAGAGGAGTGGAGCCATGGTGAGCGCCGTGTCGGTCGAGCGCCCGGTGATCACCACGTTGGCGTTCTGGCGCAACGCCTCGACGATCGGTGCCGCGCCGAGGTACGCGTTAGCCGAGAGCACCCTGTCGCGCACCGACGACAGCGGCTCCCCCGACTCCATGTTGGCCAGCATATGGCCGCCAGCGAGGAGCTCGTCGAGCCGCGGCAGGAGGTCGTCGCCCGTGATGATGCCGATGCGGATACCAGCATCGAAGCCAGCCTTACGAGCCGCATCGCGAACCGCACGCGCACACGCCTCCGGATTGACGCCCCCCGCGTTCGCTACCACACGCACGCCGCGGCCCGCGACCGCCGGGAAGACGCTCTGCATGGCGCCGATGAAGTCGCGCGCGTAGCCCATCTGGGGGTCACGCTCCTTCTGCTTCTGGAGGATGGACATCGTGACCTCGGCCAGGTAGTCGAGCATCAGATAGTCGATGGGTCCACCTTCCGCCTGGCGGCGCGGC
>DATCXG010000153.1:0-11017 GCA_036565945.1 Gemmatimonadaceae bacterium | reverse complement strand
CCTCGGTGCGCTCAACAAGCTGCTCCTCGCGCGTCGCGAGCGTTTGGGGCCTGGCTCGGCGCAGGCGGAGGAACGAGCGCTGGCGGTGAACGAGTAGAGATAGCCTGCGTGCAGCCAGTGGCCCGAGCGCCCGAGCTGGCGGGCGGTGGGCTCTCGGGCCTGCGGGGATCGCATGGCGCTCGACTTCGGCCATGCGAAGCCTGTGGCGCAACTTCGTAATGAGTGGCCGGGCAACAGTTTAGCCGGTCAACTATGGGCCAACATTCAAGCTGGGAAATTCCACCATTCCGGGCGCAATAGGCGGCCGTATCGGCATTCCGGTTGATGCTCGCGGTGGGGATTACGCGCACGTTACAGCCAGAGAGGCAGCTGCCCGTCTGGCGCGGATGCCGATAGGGGACCGTCACTCCAGCCCAGTATTACTTGACGCGGCCGAACGGTCGACGTATTTCTGCAGGACCATCGATCGCCGTAGAGGTGGTGATGAGTGACTCCGGTTAGCGTCCTACCAGAATAGGCAAGAACGAATCTCGGGACTGACATGTCTCGTTTGTACGCTCTCGCGTCACCCAGCCCCAATCGTGGTCAGAGGTGAGCCTACCTAGCGCTCGCTGGTTCCAGGATCACTCCATATTGCGCTTGGCGCCTGCACGTCTGCTGCCTCAATTGCGCTTGGCGCATGCACATCTGCTGCCTCAGTGGATTCTCGTCGTCGTGCTTGAAGTGCATTGGCATGGGTTGACCGTCCGATCGCTACCTCTGGCTTCCTGCCAATAAATCAACCGTCCTCTCATAGTACGTCCCGTTCCGCGGAAAGTTTCAGTGCCGTGGAACATGCTTGCCACCATGCGCCGTAGCTCTCGCTCCGGGTTGGTGGGTAACAGCGAGGAAGCTCGAGGCTACACCGAACAGGGGCTGACCCCACAGGAGGAGAATGGCACCTTCGGCACCGACGTTGTTGTCCCACGCCAGCGGACGTGATTCCGCTCTAGTGAAAGAGCTCAAATCATGGAGTAATCATGGAGCAAGTAAATGGATGGACTGGCTTGTGAACCTTCACTACGGGGAAGTAAGGAGAATGACGAGTCATTTTAGGCGGCTTCTGGCTGCGATCGCCGCGCTCGCACTGCTCCCGGCATGGTCGGCAGCGCAGGGCGGTGCGACGATCAACGGCACCGTGAGAGCCGAAGGCGGCATCCCGCTGCCGAATGTCAGCGTGTTCCTGCAGGGTACGAACCTCGGCACGATGACCAAGGGCGATGGTGCCTACTCGATCGTGGTCCCGGCGGCACGCGTCACCGGGCAAGCTGCGACACTTACAGCGCGATTGATCGGCTACAAGGTCAGCTCTGTACAGATCACACTCAGCGCTGGCACGATCACCCAGGACTTCTCGCTGTCGGCTGTGGCCACCCAGCTGGAAGCGGTGGTAACCACGGCGTTGAGCGTATCGCGTCAGAAGGCCACGATCGGCACATCTCAGCAGCAGGTCGGCGGTCAGGAGCTCACCAAGACGCAGAATCCGAACCTGGTGAGCGCACTCTCGGGCAAGGTCTCCGGCGTGACGATCACCAACGGCGGCACGCAGGGTGGTTCCTCGCGTATCGTCATCCGCGGCCCGAGCTCGCTGCTCGGTAACAACCAGCCGCTATTCATCGTCGATGGTATCCCGGTTTCCAACGACAACCTCACCACCACGGACCAGGCCACCGGTTACGGCGGGATCGACTACGGTAACAGCATCCAGGACCTGAACGCTGACGATATCGCCAGCGTCTCGGTGCTGAAGGGACCGAACGCCGCGGCGCTGTATGGTTCGCGCGCGGCTAACGGAGCCGTCGTCATCACGACGAAGAGTGGCAGTGCGGCGGCGCGTGGCGTGAGCGTGACCGCGAGCAACTACACTACATTCGACAAGCCCTCCATACTCCCGGACTACCAGAATCTCTACGGGCAGGGCGCCGGTGGTCAGTTCCAGTACGTCAACGGTGCCGGCCTCGGCGTCCAGGACGGCAATGACCAGAGCTTCGGTCCACGTCTCGACGGCCAGCCGAGAGACCAGTTCACCGGACCTGGTATGCCGTGGTCGCCGCACCCGGACAACGTAGAGTCGTTCTTCAATACCGGCATCACGATGGTCAACAATCTCTCGTTCACCGCGAACGGCGAGCGGGCCAATGCCCGTATCTCCGGCACGGACGAGCAGATCAAGGGTGTCGTACCCAACAACTTCCTCCGCAAGCAGGCGGCGTCGTTGAGTGGGGGCGTCACGTTCAACGATCGCCTGAAGGCGAATGGGTCGATCCAGTTCACCAAGAATGGTGGCATGAACCGCCCCGGCACCGGCTACAACGTGGGCATCATGGAGCAGTTCATCTGGTTCGGCCGCCAGGTCGACATGAACGCGCTGCGTAATTACTACGATGCCGACGGCGAGCTCTTCAACTGGAACTACAACTTCCACAACAACCCGTTCTGGCTGCAGTACGAGAATCCGGAGCGGGATAATCGCAACCGCGTCATCGGCTCGGCTTCACTGACCTACGAGTTCGCCCCCTGGCTCACCGGCATGGTGCGCGGCGGGACGGACACCTACTCTCAGAGCCGTAATCAAGGCTTCGGCAAGGGGAATCTGAACTACGCCGACCCGAACTACTTCGGCGCGTTCAACTTCCAGAATCGCACCGAGACCGAGACCAATACCGAGGCGATCCTCACTGCCACGCATTCGTTCGCCGATAAGTTCGATATCAACGCGAATGTCGGCGGCAACATTCGCCGCAATAAGTTCAGCTACGATCAGATCTCCACGAGCGGAATCTCCGCACCGGGCATCTACAACGTCGCGAACGCGGCAATCTCGCCGACGTTGACAAACGGGATGGAGCAGAAGGGCGTGAACAGCCTCTACGGCTCCGCCGCGTTGACGTACGACAAGTTCTGGACAGTGGAGGTCACTGGCCGTAACGACTGGTCGTCCACCCTGCCCGAGAAGAACAACTCGTATTTCTACCCGTCGGTAAACTCGAGCCTTGTCATCTCGGAGCTCTTTCCATCGCTCCAGGGCGGCGTCCTCTCGTACCTGAAGGTTCGCGGAGGCTGGGCTCGCGTAGGTAACGATGCCGACCCCTACCAGCTTGCCACGGTCTACAACGGGCAGCCGACTCAGTTCGGGTCACACCCGCAGTTCACGCTGGGCAACAGCATCGCAAACTCGGTCCTCAAGCCCGAGCAGACGACTGGTGTGGAAGGGGGCATCGAATTCGGCCTTCTTGATGATCGCCTGACGTTCGACGTCACTTACTATACGCAGAGCACCGAAGACCAGATCATCCCAGTGTCGCTCTCCCCGACTACCGGATTCAGCTCGATGGTGGTCAACGCGGGTAAGATGACCAACAAGGGTGTTGAGGCGTTGGTCTCTGCGGTGCCGATCAAGCTCGCGAATGGCTTCGAGTGGCGCACCAGCTTTAACTTCACCAAGAACACCAATAAGGTGGAGAGCCTCTATCCGCAGCTCGAGCTCAAGACGCTGGTGCTCGGGTCCTACTGGAGCGCGAACGTCGAGGCCAAGGAAGGCGAACCCTATGGTGTCATCATCGGCGCTCCGTACATGCGCGATGAGGCCACTGGTAAGCTGATCACCAGGAATGGCAAGCCGCGCGCGGACAACGCTAACCGTCGCGTCCTCGGGAACTACAACCCCGATTGGGTGGGCGGCTGGAACAACGACTTCCGGTACAAGGCTGCCTCGCTCAGCTTCCTGATCGATATCCGGCATGGTGGCGATATCTTCAGCGTGAGCAACATGTTCGGTAATTACACGGGCGTGTTCGCCAACACGATCAAGGGCCGTGAGGACGACTGGGATAGTCCTGGCGTGGTCGTTGATGGCATCGATCAGAACACCGGCTTGCCGAACGACACGAGGGTGACTGCAGAGGACTACTACCAATCTCTGTACGGCATCCACGAGGCGTTCGTGTACGACGCGAGCTTCGTGAAGCTGCGTGAAGTGCGGCTGGGCTTCGAGCTGCCGACGAGCTGGACGCAGAACGTGCGGCTCAGCAAGGTGAACCTCGCGTTGGTGGGTAGGAACCTACTGACGCACGCCGATATCCCGAACATCGATCCGGAAGTGGCGCTCAGCACGCGCAACCTCCAGGGCTTCGAATTCGCTGCCCTGCCGACTGCGCGGAGCATTGGGTTCAACATCTCGGTGACGCCGTAACTTCCCATCACATATACGATGCCAACCATGAAACTCTCAAGGATTGCGGCGGCTGCGGCGCTGATCGGCCTCGTTGCGCCCCTGGGCGCATGCGGCGATCTGACCGGGCTGAACAACAACCACAACTCTCCAACGGATGTGCCACCAGGCCCGTTGTTCACCAATGCGGCCAGGGGCCTGGTCGCGCGCTTCCGCGGGGCGAACTTCGACCTCACCATGACGTCGCTCTTCGCGGAACACTTCGCGAAAGTGCAGTACGTGGATGAGGATCAGTACAACCTCCGTACGCAGACCATCGATACGCACTTCGGCAGCCCGTACTCGGGTGAGCTGAAGGATCTCGAGGTCGTGGCCGACAAGGGGATGGAGTCGGGAAAGGCTGATGTCTACGGACCCGCACGTATCATGCAGACGTGGGCGTTCGACATCATGACCGATACCTGGGGCGATATTCCCTACAGCCAGGCGTTGAAGGGTGACAAGGAGGACGGAAGCATCCTGCCGGCGTACGACCCCCAGCAGGAGATCTACAACGGCTTCTTCACGGTGCTTCAGAGCGCGGCGACTGATCTGGAGTCAGCCACGTCGTCCAGTCTCGGTGGTGCGGATCCCATCTACAACGGCGACCCTGCCCAGTGGCAGAAGTTTGCCAACTCGCTCCATGCACGGCTGGCTCTGCGTATCGTCAATGCCGACCCGGCAAAGGCTAACGCTGAGCTGACGGCGGCGTTCGCTGCCCCGGGCGGGCTCATGTTGAGCAACGATGACAACGCGAAGCTCGTGTGGCCCGGCGACGGAATCAACGACAATCCGTGGGCGTCCAACTTCCAGACGCGTGATGACCACCGGATCGCGAAGCCGCTGGCTGACACGCTGAACGCGCTGAATGATCCGCGTATCGCCGTGTATGCTCAGCCGATCGAGGCTGACACCGTGACGGATAGGTATGCGGGCTTGCAGAACGGCCTCTCCACGGCGGTCGCCGGTACGTTCTTCACTACGACGTCGCGGCCCGGTGCCATCTTCTACTCTGGTGCCACGGCGTACGGCACCTTCGGAACGTCCGCCAACGCGAAGACACCATCGTATCTGATGGTCTATGCCGAGGTGGCCTTCATCCAGGCCGAGGCGGCCGAGCGTGGTCTCGGCGGGCTGAACGCCTCTCAGGCCAAAGGGTTCTATGATGCCGGGATAGAGGCGTCCATGGAACAGTGGGGCATCACCGATCCGGCCGTCATCAGCGCCTATCTGGGGCAGGCCGGCGTAGCGTATCAGGGTGGTGCTGCCGGGCTCAAGCAGATCGGCCTTCAGAAGTGGATCGCCCTCTTCACGCAGGGTTCCGAGGCGTGGGCGGAGTATCGCCGTACCGGTAACCCGTCGACCCTGCAGCCGGGGCCGGCCGCTATCGAGACCACCATCCCACGACGCGTGTTCTACTCCGGACAGGAGCAGTCCACGAACGGTGCAAACCTCGCCGCGGCTGTCGCGCGACAGGGGGCGGACGAGTTCACCACGCGCGTGTGGTGGGACAAGCAGTGAGTTCGAGCAGTCCCATGTAGTCTTGCAGCAGTAGCGTAGGTGAAAGCGGAGCCGGGTAAAACCGGCTCCGCTTTTCTATTCGGGACATCTAGAGGCGACTCGCTGAGCGTCACCTGGTGCTCTAGGGACCACGCAGGTTCCCTCGTCGCTCGATGCTCCCGGGCCTCAACCCCGGAAGTCGCCCTTTACCAGACCGACGTCGCTGGCGATGGCCTCGCTGCCACGTTCAACGCCGGTTCAGTCTGGATGTCATTCCCCGCTAGTTCTGCCGCCTCAGGAATATGAGGATCAACCCATTCGGGTCGGAGAGGTAGCCGGGCCGGCTTGACACACCCATCGGGTAGATCTCTACCAGGTCCAGGTTGAAGGGGTAGAGCGCTTCGAGAATGCAGGTGTTGGCTGCTCTCTGCCCATCGACATATATCGCGGCATCCGATGAGTTAACGAGCGACGACCGGCCACGCAGGTACACTTCGGGACAGCTTGCTGTATTGTCCACGCGCAAATTCGGTAGGCGACGCTGAAGGAGGTCGAGGAGCGAGCGCCCCTCGTTATGTAGGAGATCGGCCGTGATCACGAGCGCGTTCCCCTGCTTGATCACCCCCGGCTCGTCAGGGGATAACGCGCCAGTGTTGGCGGCGGGATGACTGCACGCCACCAGCAGGGCAGCGCCGACGATGGCCATCGCTGCATCGGCAAGGCTACGCATGGTTTCCCCGAGGTCAGGGCCAGACGCTCCATCACTGCGGGTGGAGCGCTGCAGAGCCCATGCCCGAGTCATCATGGCGTAGAGCTTTCCGCCTACCCGTGGCTGAGTCTGGAGGCTACGGGCTGCGGCTTCGGCCCGTTCAGTACTGCAGTACCGTATACCCCTGGCCCACGTACTCAGGCACCATGGTGAGCGCCGAGAGCGCGAGCGTCACGTCTCCGCTCACCTGCTTCGGCGTGAAGCCCTGTTCCACCAACGACTGGCCGCAGACGTAGATCATCACGCCAGCCCCGCGGAGCTGGTGGATCAGGTCGAGATTGGGATTGTCCACGCGCTCACGAGCCCTGAACGATGCTCCGTCGAGCGCCACGTGCGTGGCGGGCCCGGAGATCACCGCTACCAGCTCCATCGAGCGCACAGGAACGCCGGCGGCCGCATACACATTGAGGAAGCGCGCGATGTGCAGGAGACCGGGGTTGGGGTCGTCCACGTTCGCGGCTTCCCGGGCGATGTTGAAGATCACCTTGTAGTGCGCCGTCTTGCTCGGCTGGGCCGCTGCCTTCGGCAGCGGGTATGCGGGCGAGAATCCCTTGATGACGGGGTATTCTCCAGCGGGCATTCCCGGTATCGCCTGCGCCGAAGTCGCAGGGGCCGCCACGATCACCGCGGCGGCGACAGCCGCCAGACAACCGAGCCATCTCATCTGAACCTCCGCCTTCTGTATCCTCCCGGCTACCGCGATGCGAGATATTCCTTGTAGGCGGCCGGGTACACAGCGACATGAAAGTGCGCTGGGTGATGTTCCTCGGTGGCATCTATCACGCCTTGCTCCTCGATGATGAGGAGGTTCTTGCGGAGCCACCGCAGACAACTGGCCTTCTCGGGCTTGCGTATATCGACGGCAATACCCACCGGGTGCACTGAGAACTCGGAGCTGTTGCCAGGTTGCATCGACTCGGGCCGCACGGCGCTGGTGATCACCAGCTTCTCACCACACCCACGGCGATACTGGGCGGACAGCCGGCGCACGAAGGTGAGCGTGGTACGCGTCACGTAAGGGAAGCTGACTTCATGAAGCACGAAATTCGAGCTCCCGCTGAGCCGCACGAGGTAGCCCTCGTGCAGCGCGCGCTTCACGTCGCGCGAAGAGTGCGAGAACGGAAGGTCGTGCGTGGTGGCATATCGGTAGGTGCGCTTGACGCTCCGGTGCGATCCGCGGAGCGACTGAGCGGCGACGGAGAGCGCGAACGAGCAGAGCAGTAGCGCCGCCGTCGCGAGTGTGCCCAGGAACGATGACGAGGGGCGGAGGGCCCGAGCGAAGGCGGGTGAGGAGGGAGCCACTGTAGCGGGAGAGGCCGAGGAGAAGGAAATACGCATGCGGATGACTGAATGGCGGTTCCGGTTGGGCGCGGCGCCGCGAGGTCCTCGATGATGACGATGTTGGAGCGCTTAAGCTACTGAGGGGCTCGGCGTTGCGCCACCGCTGGTCACGTTGGCACGCTCTGGATGTGCTCGTCGGGCGCACGGGGCCCTTGCTGGACGCCTGTGGCGCACACGGTCATATGGTTTCCCATACATCCGAGTCCGGCTATGGTCCGCTGCTTGCTGCTGGCGATGGGTAGGCTGATCACATACCCCGACAACATACAGAGGAGCGGCGGCATGTCGCCAGGCGGGCAGCACAGACTCGCACCGAGCGTGGTGATGGGCATGGTGCGGCATCGGAATGGCGCGGTACTGGGTCGTGCGCGCGAAGCTCTCGAGCTACTACTCGGGCCGCCCGCGTCGCGCTCCTGTATAGTTCGTTACTGGGATGGCAGCGAGGAGCGCCCCGTCGCACCCGGCGCCGACGGAGCTCCGCGCCCCGCTTTCACGCTCGTGTTACACTCGAGCGGTGCGCTGCGGCGCATGTTGCTACCGCCCTCCGAGCTGCGCATAGGCGAAGCTTACGTACGAGGCGACATCGATGTGGAGGGGGACCTGGAGGCCGCGGCCACGGTGGCGGCGCACCTGCGCCAGCGGATCCTCACGCCAGGAATTCTGGCGCGCCTCATGGCCTGTGTCGGATCGCTCCCGCGCGATGCAGCGCCGGAGCCCACGTGGAACTCGCACGATCGACTGGAATTGGTCGGACGCAAGCACTCTCACTCGCGCGACCGGGCCGCGGTACGATCCCACTACGATGTGGGAAACGACTTCTATTCCCTCTGGCTCGACCGCTCCATGCTGTACTCCTGCGCCTACTTCCCCACTGGCCAGGAGGACATCGAGGCGGCGCAGGAGGCCAAGCTCGATCACCTGTGCCGCAAGCTCCGCCTTTCTCCGGGCGAGCGGCTGCTCGACATCGGCTGCGGTTGGGGAGGCCTGGTGAGGTACGCGGCCGCGCACTATGGCGTGGATGCTCTGGGCATCACGCTGAGCGAGCGACAGGCCGAGCTGGCGAACGAGCGTATCCGCGCTGATGGGCTCGAGCGGTGCTGCCGCGTGGAGGTCCGCGATTATCGGGATTTCCCCTCTGGTACGAACTTCGATAAGGTGGTGAGCGTGGGGATGTTCGAGCACGTGGGGCGCTCGCGGCTTCCCTTGTACTTCCGCCGGGCGGCGAGTCTCACGAAGCCCGGCGGACTCTTCCTGAACCACGGAATCGTGCGTGCGCGGGAGGGTGACGAGGGGCTGCGACGCTGGCTGCGACGTGCCGTGTGGAGAGAGGGGAAGTTCATCGATCGTTATGTCTTTCCCGATGGTGAGCTCGTGCCGCTGGACGAAGCAGTGCGCGACGCCGAGGGCGCCGGGCTCGAGACGCGGGACGTGGAGACGCTGCGCGATCACTACGTACTGACTCTGCGCCATTGGGTGCGGCGGCTGGAACGGTCCAGGGATGCGGCGGAGTCGCTGGTGGGCAAGCAGGCTTACCGGATATGGCGCCTCTACATGGCGGCGTCGGCGTATGCCTTCTCGAGCGGCAAGATCAGTCTCGCTCAGGTCCTGTTGGGCAGACGTGATGCGCGCGGCCACGTGGAGATTCCTCTCACGCGTTCGGATATCTACGCTGCTGCTTCTGGTGCCCAGCACGCGGCGGCATGAAGTGAGCAGGAGCAGGCGACTGACTCTGCGTGGCCCGCGCTCCAGCGGCCATTGCTCGTCACTCATTGCCCACCGCTCGCGAGATGTCGCACCGCTCCCTGCTCATCGTTCTCTGCTCCCTTGCAGCGGCATCAATTGCCGGATGCGCCGCCGCGCCGCTGAGCCGCTACCGCGGCCCCCACACCGATCACTTCGATGGGAAGCGCTTTCACAACATCGAGCCATTCCAGGAGCAGCTGGTGCAGGACGTGCTTCGCTGGCAGCTCGGGCGCTCGAAGGCGTCGTGGCGCTATGCGAACACGCCGCGCGGCGAGCCGCCTCCAGCGCGGGTCACCGGCGGCGCGATTCGAGTGACGTTCATCAATCACGCCACTGTCCTGATCCAGATGGACAGCCTCAACATCCTCACCGACCCGGTCTACTCGGAGCGCGTGGGACCAGCACCGTGGCTCGGGCCGGCGCGCCACCGACCGGTGGGCATCCGCTTCGACGACCTTCCGCGCGTGGATGTCGTGCTGCTCAGCCACGATCACTACGACCACCTCGACATCCCCACGCTCCGCCGCCTCGAGCGCACCTTCCATCCGAGAATCATCACGGGGCTGGGGAATGGTGCCCTGTTGCGCTCCGCCGGAATCGGTGGAAGCGAGGAGCTGGACTGGTGGAAGTCAGCGCCGATAGCTCCTGGCGTCCGGGTGACGGCCGTGCCCACGCAGCACTGGTCCGGACGCACGCTCACGGATCATTGTCGGACGCTATGGGCGGGCTTCGTGATCGAAGGCCGAGCCGATACTGTGCTCTTCGCCGGCGATACTGGGTGGGGACGTTTCTACGAGATGATTCACCGGCGTTACGGCAGCTTCCGCCTGGCGCTGCTGCCCATTGCTCCATTCCGGCCATACTGGTACATGCACCGCAAGCACCAGTCGCCGGCCGACGCCGTGCACGCCGCGCAGGTGCTCCACGCGGCCACGTCCATTCCCATCCACTGGGGAACGTTCGAGCTCGGTGACGACGGCCAGCACGAGGCCGTCGATTCGCTCGTGGCGACGCTCGCCGAGCTGCCGCCTCTATGCAGACCGGAATTTCTCGTGCCCTGGAATGGGCAGTCCGTGATGGTGCCGCCCACTGGCGATCCGGATCGTCTCATGTCTGCCGCCGACTCTTCATGCACACCGCCTGCGTCGGAGGTGAGGCGGCGAGTTGCAGCTACGCTCGAAGCGGGACGCTCGCACCAGGTGCCTTCTGGCCTGCGCGGCAGCGTGATGCGCGTCGGGGCGTCGGCGCGCGAGCATTGACGTGGTCGTGGCGGCCTTACACTCTACGCGCATGATCCACGAACATCATATCACCGTCGCCCGCACCGCCCGCTACTGCACCCTGGGCGACGTGCCCGATGAGACTCGGGATTCTGGCATGCGAGAAGTCTGGTACGTGTGCCATGGCTACGGCCA
>DATCXG010000145.1:0-11695 GCA_036565945.1 Gemmatimonadaceae bacterium | reverse complement strand
TCGGCTACCGCCACGCCATCGAGTGGATCCAGCGAGCGGAGCGCGTGCTCGACCGTCCGGTGGTGCGGCGCCGGGCCGGCGGCGGCCCCGGGGGTGGCGCTAGCCTCACGCGGGAAGGCAAGCGCCTGGTCGTGGTATACGATCGCGTGGGCCGCGACATCGTGCGGAGGCTGGCACGGGCGGAGATGGAATTCTTCCCCGACGACGTCAACGACTCGCACGCCTGATCGGCGCCCCGGAGTATCCGCCTTCGGCGGGGGCTCCATGGCCGACGACGCGAGTGACTCGCACGATGGAACGACCCTAGCTTTTCGGATGGACCTCCACGCACTATTCCGCACTATCCCTCGCACTTCTCTCGTACTATCCCTCGCCCTTCTCTGCCGGTCCTCCCCACTCCCCCGCCACATCCCACCCGACCCCGGATCTACCAATGCACTGGTCAGTTGGAACCGCCGCGTGCGTTGCGGCCTGCCTCGCGACAAGCGCACCCCTGAGCGCCCAACAACAGGACACCGCTTACGCGCGTCTCGTGCGTGAGTACACGACCGACACCAGGTTCCTCCCGGCATCCGTGGCAGCGTTGCCTGCGAGCACCGCCATCCCGAGCCCGCTCAGACACTTCGGTACCGTGACGGGAGCGCCGGGCGTGATCCACCGGGCCGACGAGATCTACGACTACTTCCGCGCGCTCGAGAAAGCCACACCGCGCGTGAAGGTCGAGAAGATTGGACGCACCGAAGAGGGGCGCGACATCGTGCTCGCCATCGTTGCCGATGAAGCCACCATGCGCGACCTCGGCCGCTACAAGGCGCTCATGGCGCGGCTCGCCGATCCGCGTGCGCTCGGCGCGAGCGCGCTGGATTCCGTGGTTGGCGCGGCCAAGCCCATCTATTATCTGAACGGCGGTCTCCACTCACCCGAAATGGGATCGCCGGAGATGCTGATGGAGCTCGCCTACCGACTCGCGGCCAGCGACGATCCGGCAATCGCGCGCATCCGCAACAACGTCATCACGATCATCAATCCTGTGAGCGAGCCCGACGGTCGCGACAAGCAGGTGGACTGGTACTATCGCTACACCAAGGGCCGCGCCGAGTGGGACGATGGCTTCCCGCGCTCCACACCATACTGGGGAAGGTACGTCGTCCACGATAACAACCGCGACGGACTCCAGATGTCGCAGGCGCTCACCAGGGCCATCTTCGGCGTCTACTACGATTGGCACCCGCTCGTGATGCACGACCTGCATGAGTCGGTGCCGCTGCTCTACATCTCCACGGGCACCGGTCCATACAACGAGACCAACGACCCGATCATGATCAGCGAGTGGCAACTCCTGGCCAACAACGAGATCACCACTCTCAGCGCGGAGGGCCTCCCCGGCGTGTGGACCTGGGGCTTCTTCGACGGCTGGTGGCCAGGCTACGCGATGTGGGTGGCGAACAATCACAACTCCATCGGCCGCTTCTACGAGACCTTCGGCAACGCTGGCGCCGACACCTACGTGCGCGACCTCTCCGACGATCGCTACGCGGGCGAGCCGGTGACCAGCCGCCAGTGGTATCGCTCGTGGCCGCCCACGAAGAAGGTACGCTGGTCGCTGAGAGACAACGTGAACTATCAGGAGGCCGGCGTACTCGCATCACTCACCTACACAGCCGACAACGGAGCACGGCTCCTGCGCAACTTCTGGCAGAAGGGTGCGAACAGCCTCGCGCGCGGCAGCACGCAGAAGCCGCATGCCTACGTGATCCCCGCTTTCGAGCGACAGCGCGATCCCAAGCGCGTGGCGTATCTCGTGAATCAGCTCGAGCGGCAGCACATCGAAGTCCACCGCCGCACCGCGGGCGATTCCGCGGGCGACTTCGTGGTACTACTCGACCAGCCCTACCGCGACCTCGCCGTCAACCTGCTCAGCGAGCAGAAGTACCCGTCCACGGCGCAGTACCCGCCTTACGACGACATAGCGTGGACGTTGGGTCCTCTCTACGGAGTCGACGTGCACGCGGTGGATGACAGCACTGTCTTCCACTGGTCGGCACTCGAGCTTCTCACCGATACAGTGTCGGCAACAGCCGCCGTACGCGGCACCGGCAAGGTTTACCTAATGCCGTACCGCGCGCAGGGGGAGCTCCTCCCGGCGCTGCACTGGCTACGTGGCGAGAACAAGCGTGCGCGCGTGTGGGCCGCGGAGAAGAGCTTCGCGGTGGGCACCGACAGCTTCCCAGCAGGTTCGGTGATCCTCGAGGGAGTGAGCAACGCCACTGCGCGCACGCTCGCATCGCGCTGGGCTCTCCCGCTCATCGCGTCCGGCGGCGCCCCCTCGGTGCCGCGCCACGCGCTCGACCTGCCACGAGTCGCCATCTATCACACCTGGTTCGACACACAGGACGAGGGATGGTCGCGCTACACCTTCGAGCAGATGGGGATTCCATACACGTCCATCGACAAGGACGACCTCCGCAGCGGCGCACTCCGCCAGCGCTTCGACGTGATCCTCGTGCCCAACGCGCGCGGTTCCCTGCAGCGGCTCATCAACGGCGTGGACCGCGCATTCGGCCCCATGCCCTACACCAAGACGAAGGCGACGCCTGCCTTCGGCACCCCCGCATCCAGCCCCGATATCACCGGTGGCCCGGGCTTCGAGGGGCTGGCCGCGCTACAGGATTTCGTGGACGACGGCGGCACGCTCATAACCCTCGCCGGCGCGACCCGGCTGGTAGCGGAGACAGGGATCGCGGCCGCGCTTGCACCACACGCCACTCGCACGCTCTTCCATCCCGGATCGGTGGTGCGCGTACGTGCCCGGCGCAGCAGCTCCCCCCTCATGTACGGCTTCCCCGACACGACCACGATCTTCCGCGGCAATGGTCCGCTGTACGAGGTTGAGCCGCGCGACAGCGCATTCGTAGTTCTGCAGTACGGCACCAAGCTGCCCAAGAACGAAGATGACGGCCCGATGATGGGCATGACAGAGCCCCAGACGCCGGCCGTTCGCGACACCGCGACCCGGATCGGCGGCGAACGTGCCACTACGATTGACAGCACCACCACGCCCGACGACAGCGCGGAAAGTCAGAAGCCGGGAACGAAGGATAGCGCCGGCGCATACGTGGTCTCGGGTATGGTGCGCGGCGAGAGCGAGATACTCGGCGAGGGCGCGGTGTTCGATGTCCCCGTGCGTGAAGGCCGAGTGATCGCCTTCACCTTCGACCCACTGCACCGCTACCTCAATCACCATGAATTTCCCATGGTGTGGAACGCCATCCTCAACTGGAACGACCAGCCTCAGGCGACAGCGGCACTCAGATAGATCGCGGCGACAGGCCTGACCGCGGGTCACGCGAACCGGCGATCGAGGTGCTCACTGCGAGACTCGATCACGCCGGGGCGCGGGACGGGGCACGCACCGCAACACCTTCATGGCACTTCCCGACGGCATGTGACGACGGGTGGCGACTGGATGCCCGGAGTTGATTGCGAGCGACACCTTCCTGGCACTTCTCGATACCATGTGACGTGGCCGCGCGACGCGGGGTTGAGGAATAGAAACCCGCGCCCCAGGAGGCCGTCATGTCCGCTCCGCATCGAGCTGTACCGTCTCGCGCCTTCGTCAGCCTGTGTGCAGCGCTCGCCCTGACCGCCTGCAGCGAAGCGACAACAGCGCCGAAGCCTATCGACCAGCTCCCCCGTCCCCTCACGAGCGCGGAGCAAGCAATCGTAACCGGCAGTTCCGACTTCGCCTTCTCGCTCCTGCGCGAGCTCGACCGCAGCACGAGCCCCGATTCGAACTTGTTCATCTCGCCGCTCAGCGCTTCCATGGCGCTCGGGATGACGGCGACAGGGGCGGCCGGCGCCACCCTGGACGCGATGCGCAACACACTCGGCCTCCCCGGGATGGAGATCGCCGACATGGATGCATCGTACCGGAGTCTGATCGACCTGCTGCGAGGGCTCGACCAGAGCGTGGACTTCAGAATCGCGAACTCTATCTGGTACCGCCAGGGATTCCCCGTGGAGCCAGCGTTCCTCGACGATGGCAAGCGCTACTTCGACGCCGAGATAGCGGAGCTGGACTTCACCGACCCGGGCGCGCCGGCCACCATCAACGATTGGGTGAAGCGCGGTACGAACGGGAAAATCGAGAAAATCGTCGAGGACATTCCCGATAGCATGGTTATGTACCTGATCAACGCGATCTACTTCAAGGGAACCTGGACCTACCAGTTCGAGAAGAGCAAGACCAGCGATCAGCCGTTCTTCGCCGTCAATGGCTCCACGCCGTCGGTTCCGCTGATGCACCTGTCAGGCAGCTTCCTGGCAGCATCCACTTCAGACTATCAGGCAGCGGAGCTCCCGTACGGTGGAGGGGCGTACTCCATGATCGTCGTGGTGCCAACCAAGGGGCGGGATGTCGACGCGCTCATCGAGTCCCTGGACGCGGCCAAGTGGCAGGCAATGCTGTCAGGCTTGACTGAGCAGAGCGGTGACGTCTTCCTTCCCCGCTTCCGACTCGAGTGGAAGGACTCCCTCGTCGATGCGCTCGAAGCCCTCGGCATGGGGATCGCGTTCCGGGGCGGCGAGGCGGATTTCACCAGGATGTCTACCGTCGCGGGGCGCAACATCTTCATAAGCAGCGTCGACCAGAAGACCTACGTCGACGTGGACGAAGACGGCACCGAAGCCGCCGCGGTGACCAGCGTCGGCATGGTCGACGCCACGTCCGTATCACCTACCGATCTTCTCCGCGCCGATCGCCCATTCCTCTTCGCCATCCGCGAGCGGCTCTCGGGAACGATCCTGTTCATCGGGAAGATGGCGATGCCACCGGCATAACGCTCGTGATACGGTATCATCAGCCGGGCCGCAGGGCGAACTACGGAGACACCTAGGCGCCAGGGGAACGGCTTGAACCACGGAGACACGGAGAACGGCGAAACTGCTTACCTGCAGCACGGAGAACTGCAGGAAAAAAAGCAGTTCAGTAGTTCCGCAGTTCAGCCGTTCTCCGCCCCTCCGTATCTCCGTGGTTCAAGCCATTGCAGCTCCCCGGGCAGCGTTCCAGCAGCCGCGGCTACTCAAACGCCATCAACTGGATGAAGAGCTGGATCCGGCGGCGGGGCCGGTTGCCGGCGGCAGCATCAACGCGTTGAGAAAGAGGGAGTTCAGACCATACCAGTAGCCGCGGAACGTTGGGTCGTCGGCGAAATAGACGACTCGGCCGCGGCCCAGGCGCTGCTCGATCACGAACGGTCGGCCAGCCAGGCTTGCGCGGTCGGAGTCGAGCATGAAACCGTCCAGCAGCAGCTTCTTGGGGTCCTCACTGTAGCGCGCGACAACCCGGGCGCGTCCACCCTCTCGGGCGTTCAGCAGAACAGGGTAGGCGCCAGGCGCGGCGAACTCGTCACGGGCGTAGCCCGAGGCGAGAACCGGTCTGAAGACGTCGTCGAGGCCAGTACGCCAGGTTGCCAGCTCCGCATCAGGAACCACAGCCGGCGTTACCCACCGCGCTCTGAGGGTCGCACCATCGGTATTCTCCGCCCATCCATCCATCCCGACGTCTCTGCCGAAGACCGAATCCGCCAGCACCGCCTCAGCCGCACCCTTCACAACTATGAGTGTGCCGCCTTTCTGGACGTAGTCTCGTAGGTGCGGAAGATTGAGCTTCCCCTTGTAGCCCGCATCGAAGCCCGGGCCGCCGCGAATATCCATACCGGCGTGCGGGAGAACGACGGCGGTGTACTTGGATAGGTCGGCTCCGTTGACGGTCGAGAGCATGACCGGCGAGAACGCGAAGCCGAAGTCGGCCTCGAGGGTGTGACGAATCCCGCCGAAGGTGTGGTCCTGTGCCACGGGCCAGTCCGCGACGACAGCTACCATCGGCTGCGGTATCGCCACTAGACGACTCTCGTCACCGAATGTGACCCCGGCATCCGTGAACGGACCCGCAACCTCTACGATCTTTCCGCCATGCTCGCTGGCGAGCTCCGAGAGACGCTCCCGCAATGCGGCCGGATTGCGCTGGGCAAGCGCGGCCCAGGTCCCCTGATCGTACTCCTGATCACCGATTCGGAAAGGAGCCTGGAAGACGCGCAGCTTGTATCCCTCTCGCAGGAGTCGCGTGGCGATTCGAAGACTCGACTCGCGCCCCGGTGGGAGCAGGTAGGCATACGGCGCCTCCGCGCGGCCGAGGGTATGGACATCGGCGCGCGACTTCCGCGCATCGGCAAGCTGACCATCGGTCACCGGCGCCATTGCAGCGCTGACAGGGGCAGAGAGCGCGTACGCCGGCACACCGAAGACAAGCGCAAGGTTGCCCCACGAACTGTCGTAATATGGCATCTTGCGGCGATACGGGACCTCGACCTTGGGATTCATGTAGTCGATGGTCGGATCCATGAGCGCCCTGGCAAGCCTGGCGTTCGGCTGAACGAAATCAATCACGTAACTGCCGGCCGGGAATCGCTGGGTGGCCTCTCCATCGGCGAAGAAATCACGCGCTCGTGCACTGAAGCCTTCCGACACCCGCTGCACCTGTACACCCTGCAGCACCAATCGCTGTACCAGTCGCTCGACCTTGTCAGGGTCCACGCCAGGCCCTTCGGCTGGCAGCACGACCGCGCGCTCCGGACCTCGACGTGCGTCGTTGACCGCACTCACGACCGTACGGTGCGCATCGCGCAGGATCTCCTTGCGATGGTCGCGGGCAACCTGCAGCATCGACCAGATCCCTTCGTAGTGGCGGTCCATCGCCATCCGCATGGTCGCGATGGTCCCGTCATCGCGGATGAACGAGGTAGTCTTTCCTGGTCGGCCGCCGAAGGTCTCGTACAGCATCCCACTGACAGCGGGGCCGAGCATGCCCCACGAAAGCCCGAAGCTCGGATGAGTGACGCCTTCGTACCCCTCGCGGCTGTTGAACGACCACCCCTTCTTCCCGAAATTATCGCTGGCCTGATGGGCGATCTCATTCCACCACCTGGACGCCGAGTCCGGCCAGAGCGGATGCCAGGGACGCGGGAATGGCGGCATGAAGATCACGTTCGGGCCGCTGTGAATGTCGAGCCAGAACTGCGGATGCCAGTGTGTCGCCACGCGCGCCAGCGCCTGCATCTCCGGTGAGACGAAGACGGCGAAATCGCGGTTGACGTCGATGCCGTACGCATTACCGTCGGTGTTCATTCCCCAGTGCGCACGATTCTCGATCGCGTTCCTGTCGACCGCGGCTCCGTCCACATCGTAGAGCATGTGCCAGGTGACGTAGCGCGCGTGCGAGTCCGGGTTCGTCAACGGCGTCATGATGACGAGCACGTTATCCCGGATAGCCTTCGCCTCGGCGTCCTCCCGTGTGGCCAGGTCGTGCGCCACTTCCTGGAGCACGTTCACGCCGGCCTCCTCGTCGGTGTCGACGATGAAGATCCAGGCGATGGCCGGGAGATCGGCCGTGAGCCGATCGACCTCGGCCGCGGGCAGCGCCTCGGTGACGTTGGTGAGGCGTTGGATCCCCGCGCGGATTTCCTCCTTGCGTGCCAGCATCGCCTCACTTCCGATCATCACCATCGGCAGCGGTCGTCCCTGGATGCTCTGCCCGTACTCGGCGTAATCCACGCGCGGGCTCGCGCGCGCCAACTCCTGATAGTACTCGACTACCTTGTTCGTGATGATGTAGCGCTTCGATACATCGAACCCATTGAACTCCGACGGTGTCCGGATGGACGGAGCGTCAGGCGGCACGGTGGCCGATTGCGCGCCGACTGCGACAGGGTGCATGGCGCCCAATGCGAGAGCCGCCCCAAGTACAAACCGCGCCTTCATGGCTTCGCCTGTAGCTCAGGCAGACGAAGCCGTTCCGCGAAGAATCCCTGCATGCGTTCGAGCCTATTGCGGATAGTGGCGCGGTAGCGGTTGAGAGTGTGGTCCTCATCCGGGTACTCCACGTACTGCAGGAGATTGCTCTTCCCCAATTCCTTCATGCGCTTCGCCCAGCGACGCGACTCATTGGGTGGCACGGCACCATCACGCATTCCCTGCATGAGCAACTGGGGGACCTGCACATGCTCTACGAAATTCAACGGCGACCGCTCGTTGTACCTCTCCGGAATGTCGGTGTAGGCTCCGCCGAATTCCTCCCGCGCACGTTGCGGCTCACGGGTCGGTGTAGCGAAGCGTGCCGGTGACACGTAACGCTCCGTCGCCAGCCACTGCCAGGAAGACACTGGGGCGCGAATGACCTGCGCCTGGAATACTGTCGGCGCCTCCGTAGCCACCACGAAGCTCATGTAACCGCCGCCACTCCCGCCCCAGGTCGCCTTCCGTGCCATGTCGACGTACGGGAGCGTCTCGAGGAACGGGACGACGCGCATGATATCCTCGAACTCCGTACCTCCGTAGTCCCCGACGTGCAGGTCGTGGTAGCCCTGCCCGAAGCCACGGCTGCCGCGCGGATTGGGCGCCACGATCACGAAGCCGCGATCCAGGAAGTAGTGCTCCATCAGATTCATGGTGTTATTCCACTGCCCGGGGTGTCCGTGCAGCCGCACGATCACGGGATACTTCCGATTGGGGTCGAAGCGCATCGGGCGGTAGAGCATCGCGGGAATCGCGAGGTTGTCCACGCTGCGATATGTTATCTCCTCGGGGACACTGAGCGATGCCGGATTGATCCGGCCCATGGAGTTGGTTATCTGGCGCGGCTTACCGCCGCCCGCTGGTACTGCCCAGATGTCGGCAGTGGTCCGCGCGGTTGTCTCGATGTAGGCGATCGTGCGACCGTCCGGCGAGAACCGCGGAGACTTCCGTATCCCGGGCCCGCTGGTCAGTACCTTGGGCTTGGCGCTCCCATCGGACGCGGCCACCTCCACCTGCCGGCTCATGCCGAGGCCGTCGCTGGCGATGTAGGCAACCCATTTCCCGTCCGGCGACCACGAGATGTCGTCGTGATCGTACGGTGTGTAGGTGATCGGCACCACGCGCCCGGTCGCGACATCGGCGATGCCGATCTGTGAGAAGCCGCTGTAGCCATTGGTGAAGGCGACGCGAGCCCCGTCAGGCGACCACACCGGCGACCCTGCCGAACCTGCGATGCCCGGAGCGACGAGACGACGCGGCTCGCCACCGGCCACGTCGCGAATCCAGGTATCGCCCTGGCGGGCGAAGGCGAGCTTGGAGCCATCGGGCGACCAGACGGGGTTCCGCTCCTCCGCGGAGCTCGGGTCGAAGAGCTGCGGCCAGTGCACGCCCTCGGTGACATCGAGCAGGAGGATCTTGGTCCCGCGAGCGGTGCGCGTGAAGTACGCTATCCGCTTTCCGTCGGGAGATGGCTCCGGCGCGGTCTCTATGATTGCATCGTTGAACGTGAGCCGCTTCGCCGCTCCGCCAGCTACCGGCAGGCTGAAGATGTCATCGATGTTCTGGAAGTACTGCGATGACGTGAAGTAGATAGTCTTGCCATCTTCCGCGATGGCGAGGTTCTGCTTGGGCTCCGGACGAACCCCGGGTGGGCTACTGCTGACCTGTCGCACCTGCCCACCGCTGCTCGCGACACGGAAGATCTCGTCCGTGTCGCTGTTCCCCGCGTCGCTCGTGAAGTACAACGTACTGCCATCGGGAGCCCAGACGAATGAGCTCACGGACGTCACGGTCATCCAGTCGTCGAGCGAGTACTGGGGGCGAGCGCCCTGAGCGACGGCGCTCGTACTGACGGCGAGCAGCAGGGCTGCCGTCGTGTATCCCAGCGGTCTATCAATCCGCATCGTTCACTCCAGTGATTATTCAGGCCGTGGTCGAACTATCACGATCGAGCTGGCGAACCAGACTCCGCCAGACGCTCAGGCGCCGAGGCTCGTACAGCCGGCGAAGTTGGGATTATTCCGTTCCTCCACCGGGATCTGCAGATTCACTGCGGTCCCGTAGTCCACGAACTGGGGCCGCGAATAGCGACCACTCGGGAACACAGTCTCCGCGTTGCGTCCGTACTGGCTAATGAGGCGGGGCATGTCGCCGAGCCGATGTCCGGTGAGCCATAGCCAGGTCGCGCGCTCCTCGAAGTGGTAGTTCACTCGCTGGTCGGCGGTCATTGCGCCAACGTCTACCGGGTCGAGCCCGACGGTGGCCCGCAACGCATCGTGAATCGCCCCGAACTCATTGGGCTGGCCCACCAGCGCGGCTTCCGCCTCGATCAGACGCGCCTCGATTCCGCTGGCGAGCGGCACCGGGGTATCACGACCGGGGTACTTCACCTGGAAGAACATCTCGACCGATGCATCGAATGCCTTCCCATCTGGGTCGCGCGCGTACGGCACGCGCGGATCGCCGGCATCGTATCTGTCGAAGAAGGCAATGCCATTCCCACCCTCGGCATTCACAGCGGTGAGCCGCTGCTGGATGTTCACCTCGTTGTGGAGCTCGTTCACCTGACGATCGGTGTTTGTGGAGTACTTGATGGTGTACTCGAAGTTGGTGGGCACCGCCGCCACAACCCCCGCGGCCTCGGCATACAGCCCCTTGTCGAGTAGTGCGCGTGCCTTGCCCACTCGGGCGAGCGACTCGTGCTGGATGTCGCTGGCCGACTGGGCGTGTGCTATCGCCGCATCGAAGCGCGCGATCGCCAGATCCAGAACCTCGTCGGTGGTCGTTGGCATGCCGAATTCGATGCTGCCGTCATCGGCCATGCTGCTGAACGGCACGCCAGCGCAGAAGTCCTCGCCGAAGAACACGTATGTGAATCCAGCGAGCGCGCTGGCCTCAGCCTGCGCTATGGCCCGGTTGGGAGCTTCCGTGGCCGCATCGTACGCCAACGCCGCGCTCTCCGCCGCTCGGCGCGCTCGCTGCAGGTTGGCGTAGTAAAGACGCGAGACTTCGTTGCGGTCCTGCCCCTCGCGCGCATCGAGCTGCGTGCGGTCGAACTGGGTAGTGGAACTCTTCAGCTCATCAGTGAGCAGGCCAACAGCGGAGATGTGACCATCGATCCCGGGGCCGCCGCCGTTCGCCGCTCCGGTGAACGCCAGGACGAAGTCACCATACGCGCCGCGCCGCTGAGCCTCCAGCCCCGCCGGCGTCTCAAGCACATCCGGCACCACTATGTCAGGGGTCTCGACGTCGAGAAGATTGCTGCAGCCGGTGAGGCCGAGGGTGCCGCCAATCAGTACCAGCACCCAGCGCACTCCCGCCTGGTATCGGCGCGAGCGCACGCACTCCGTACGCAGCCTGTGTTGAATTGTTGTCATCTGTCGGCTCGCTCTAGAATTCGACGTTGAGTCGCACGGTCCAGTAGCGGACGGCGGGTTGGGTGAGGAACTCGGCATTGCCAAAGTTCCCGGCGGACAGCCGATTGCTCTCGGGATCGACACCTGTGTAGTTGGTCCAGGTGCCGAGATTGCGCCCCGCCAGCGTCAGACCTACCTGGTGCGCTCCAAGACGACTGGCCAGAGATCCCGGCGCCAGGAACGTCACCGAGACCTCGCGCAGCTTGGTGAAAGCGGCGTTCTCGATATAGCCGTAGTTGGTTCCCTTGAACGCGCTCGCAACGCAACGGGCCTGATCGGCGAGCGAGCTGGTGGGATCGTTCCTGGTGCGGTCGTTCGCGCGACCGCAGCGGAAGGACCCGGTGCTGTTGTAGAGGCGATGGCCGGCACGATGGCTGAGCAGCGCCGACACGATGACCCGGCTCTTCAACAGCCGCAGCCGCGGCTGG
>DATCXG010000140.1:0-2667 GCA_036565945.1 Gemmatimonadaceae bacterium | reverse complement strand
CTAAACGCAGTCGCAGCAGCGTGGTCCTTCGCCACTCTCATCGCTGTCGACCTCTGGAGCATCGACCGTCACTACTGGAGCTCGTCGCCTCCGGCCAGGGTGGTGTACGCGTCCAACCCGGCCGTGGAGTACCTGGCCGCGGCTAACCAGAAGGAACCAGGGCGAGTGTTCGCCGCGCAGCTAGCAGCCGAGAATGCGTCGCCATACGACCCGTTTCTCAGGGGCAACGGCCTGATGGTTCACGATATTCGTCAGGTAACTGGCTACCATGGCAACGAGCTCGGGCGCTATCAGCTTCTGGATGGGTTCCAGGAGGGATACGTCGACCGGATTCTTGGGAACCCCAACTTTGCGCGCCTCAGCAACATGAAGTACTTACTCACCAATCGCGCGGATATACCCATCCCGGGATATACCAGGTTGGTGGGGCCGGTGAAGGACACCGAGGGAACGACGCTTTACGTGTTCGGCGTACCCGGCGACAATCCGCCAGCGTGGGTTGCGCCCGTGATAGTGAAGGCGCCCGACGATGCCGTGCTGACCGCGGTTCTCGACCCGAGATTCAATCCAGCCACGGCCGCGCTGTTCGACACGTCCGCCAACGTGCACGCCGTGGAGGTGAAGCAGCTACCGGCGCCGCTGGAGATGCGTGCCCAGGTTACGCGATACGATCCCGGCCACATCACCGTCCGCCTCAGCGAGCCGGCTCCGGCTGGCTCCGCGCTCATGGTTTCGGAGAACTACTATCCCGGCTGGCAGGCAAAGGTGGACGGGAAGGAAGCCGCCATCGGCCGGGCGGACTTCACACTGATCGGCGTGGAGCTGCCGGCCGGCGCGCGTGAGGTCGACCTGGTCTTCCGGAGCGCCACATTCGAGCGCGGAAAGCTGATAACCATCGTGGCGCTCGTGATATCGCTATTCGCGGTGATCGCTGGAGTGGTGAGTCAGCGGAGGAGTCAGGTCGGTGCCTGAGCGGGCCCTGGTGGTGGTTCCGACCTACAACGAGCGATCCAATATTGTGAAGCTCGTGGAGAGCGTCCTGGCGCAGGATCCGCGAATCGAGATCCTCGTGGTCGATGATGGCTCGCCCGATGGGACAGGGTTGCTCGCGGACGAGTTGGCGGCGGCGGATGAGCGCGTGCACGCGATCCACCGGCCGAGAAAGATGGGGCTCGGCACCGCCTATCTAGCGGGCTTCAAGTGGGCGCTCGAGCGCGACTATGCTTTCGTGTTCGAGATGGACGCCGACTTCTCGCACGATCCGGCGCACCTGCCACAGTTTCTCGAGGCGATCTGCAACGCAGATGTGGTACTCGGCTCGCGCTATCGCAAGGGAAGGGTGACCGTGGTCAACTGGCCCATGACGCGCCTCCTGCTCAGCTATTTCGCGAACCGTTATGCGCGTTTCGTAACTGGGCTTCCGCTGGATGATTCCACCGGTGGATTCAAGTGCTTTCGCAGGTCGGTGCTCGAGGCCATACCGCTCGATGAAGTTCGCTCCAATGGATACGCATTCCAGATCGAGATGAACTTCCGGGTATGGAAGAAGGGGTTCAAGATCTCAGAGATACCGATAGTCTTCGTTGATAGGACCGAGGGAGAGAGTAAAATGTCGAAGAAGATCGTACGCGAGGCCGTCTGGATGGTGTGGCGGCTGCGTTGGTGGGCACTGCGGGGGTGGGTCTGATGGCAACACGGAAGTTCTACAAGATGAGTGGGTCCGGGAACGACTTCATCATGTTCGACGCGCGCGAGGTAGCAGTGGGGGCGCTCGAGGATGCGGTAGTCATACAGGCGCTCTGCGCACGCGGTACGGGGGTTGGCGCGGATGGCGTCGTATTCATGGAAAAACCCGACGAAGATGCTGAAGAGGAGGGCGTGAGCTTCAAGATGCGCTACTTCAACAGCGACGGGTCGTCCGGTGCGATGTGCGGGAACGCCGCGCTGTGCATCACGCGCCTGGCCAGCGACCTCGGTGTCGCCTCGCCCGAGGAGATGCGCTTCGAGACGGAAACCGGGATACTGAGTGCCCGCATGGTGGGCGCGCTACCCGAAGTGGATCTTCAGGCGCCCGAGGAGGTACGGGTGGACGCCGGGATCCAGAAAGAGCAGTGGGAGCGGCGCATGGGCTACGTGCTGCTTGGCGTGCCGCACCTGGTACTGCTGTGCGACAGCCTGGATGACATAGACGTCGTCGAGCGCGGCCGGGCGCTGCGGATGGACCCATCGCTCCGCCCACTCGGGGCCAATGTGAACTTCGTGGCGCCTCGCGACGATGGGGACTGGGCTATCCGCACCTACGAGCGTGGAGTCGAAGGCGAAACTCTGGCCTGCGGCACTGGTGCGATGTCGTCAGCCATCCTGCTCAACGAGTGGGGCGCATCCGGATCGGAGACTACGTTCGTGACCCGGTCCGACAGACAGGTCATGGTGAAGCTGAGGCGGGACGGCCAACTCTGGCGTCCCACGCTGCGGGGTGGTGGACGCCTGGTCTTCACCGGAGAGCTGGCTGATCGCTGAGCGGCGGCTGTGCTAGTCTCGGCGCGCGCCGAGACACGCGACGACCCGTTGCTGGTGCTGGCGTGGGGCCAGCACCAGCAACGGGTCATCGCATCTCGGCGCGCACCGAGACTAGCACAGCCGCTGCTCAGCGATCAGCCAGCTCTC
>DATCXG010000091.1:0-4939 GCA_036565945.1 Gemmatimonadaceae bacterium | reverse complement strand
GACCGCGTTTAGCCTGCCTCTGATAAGCCCGATGAGCACCACGGCGGCGAGCACCACGAGCAGGAGCGAGCGGAGGCTGCCCAGCGTCACCGCGCCCGCGTTCGCCTCCACCAGATCCGCCCTCTGTAGCCCGGCGATGGTGAGGCCGATGTTCGTGAAGGCGCCGGAGACGGCCAGCAGCACTGCGAGCGCGCCGGTTATCAGCCAGCCCACCACGTACCGGGCTCGGATCTCGCGGGCCATGACGCGCTCCACGCCGAAGGCCGCGAGCAGCGCCACGCAGAACGAGACTATGAAGAAGATCGTGCTGGGCGCCCTGAAGAACTTGCTTCCGGGGACCAGCGCGTACACCAGGTGATAGAACGGGGTGAATCCTCCCAGCGCCCAGAGCAACGCGACGACGAGCGCGCCGATCCAGAACCGTACGAAACCGCGCGTCCTGGCCGCACCCAAGCCCGCCCCCGCGAGCATGAGCACGACCACGCCGATGTACTCGCTGTGGAAGTGGATGATGTTGCGCCCCCAGTAACCACTGAGTAGTCCCGAGAACTGGGGCAGATAGGTGTTGATCAACTCTTCGGGGGGGAACGAGTAGGTGATCGCGTACTCGTAGTTACGCCCTCCGGCCCGCGGTGACCACGCGGTGTACTCCATGACCGGCAGGTACTGAACGGCGCCCAGCAACCCACCGACCATCACCGCGGCTAGCGCGAGCCCGAGGCGGCCCAGTACCACGTTGCGCTCCACCCGGCCGCTCCTCGTCTCACTGACCGCCAGATAGAGCGCGAACGCGCCGCACGTGAGCAGTGTGTATTGCAACACCTGGGGGTGCGGGCTGAGCACCGCGAATCCAACCGCCAGCGCCAGCACACCCCAGACCCAGCGATGGCCGTCGCGGAGTCCGAGCGTGATGAGCCAGAGCAGAAGTGGGAAGAGAGCTGCCACGTACAGCTTGCCGTCGTGCCCTGCACCGGCCAGCGACGCCACGAAGCCGCTCAGCATGTAAGCCATGCCACCTATGAGTGCCGCGTGGAATCCCAGCCGCCACTTGCGCAGGAAGATGTAGGTGAACAGGCCGGCGAGAAAAAGGTGCAGTGCGAACGCGATCGACATCGCGAGATCGGTCGCCAGGAGCGCGCGCAGGAGGAGCGATGGCGGATAGAAGATGTCGCCCGCCATGCCCGCCACGTACGGTACGCCGCCCATGAGATATGGATTCCAGAGCGGGATGTGCCCCAGCTCACGGAGCATGCTTGCCCCGAACTCGCGGAAGGCGTAGCCCGCCAGGTACTGGTCGCTGTTCGGGCTGGCGAGGAAGCGGCCCGCGAGGATGGGATATGCGAGTGACAACGTGCACAGCGCGTAGACCAGCGAGGCCCAGCCAAGCGCGAAGCGCGGGGGTGGCGGGGGGGGCGCTGGCATGCGCGCAGTCATCGCTCGTGTGGGCGCTGTCGATGTCTTGGACACGTCAGAAGCGGATTGCGGGGAGAGTAGCGTGCTGCAAGCGCCCCGGGGTGGGCTCACGCCATGCTCCAGACGGCCGGGTCCAGAGTGGACGGCCCGGTACGCGAGCGAGCGTAAGATCATCCGACAGCGGCGTCTGTGCAAGCGTGGCAAAACAGCCCACACCATGAAGAAAGCAGGATGTCAGATCAAGCGTAAGTGGCACGCTATAGGGCTGTTACCGGCTGGGACATCATCTGAAAAATAGGCGATTCATCAGCGGGCGTTCCCGCGTGCTTCCCGGGGCTCCCTGCGGGCGTACTGCGCGACCAGGAACATGGTCGCTGGCAGGATCTCCAGCACCGTCAGCCAGACTCGGGATGCCACGACGAGGAGGATCGACTCACCAGTGCCGAAGCCAGCGCCCCGGAGCGCGGTGGCCATCACCACCTCGCGCACACCCACGCCGCCGGGGACGATGAGCGCCAGGAATCCCGCCAGATATGATCCGGTGAAGATGGCTACGTACAGCTCCGACGACCCCGGCGCTCTGCCGAGCACGCCGGTGGCCAACACCTGGAACGCCAGCCCGTACAGCACCCACGAGGCTACGGAGATCGCCGCGGCTAGCCAGATAGCCCTGTGCGGAATGCGCGGAATCACGAAGCTGCGCCCGGTGATCTTCGCCACCAAACGCCCGAGCCATGGCAGGAAGCGCGGGGCCAGGAGCACAGCTCCCCCGAGCGCCGCGATGGCCACGATCCCCACGGGGGGAACGTTGAGCACTCCAGCTCCGGTGGCTGCCAGTACGACAAAGCCGGCCACCGTATTGACCAGCGTGACTATGAGCGCGGCGCCCACGGCTGCCACACTGGACACGCCCCGCGCCTGTACCATCACTGCGAGTGTACCGATCTGCCAGACTTTCCCGGGGATGTAGCGGCCAAGGTTGGAGATGGTCCAGATGCGGGCGCTCTCCCGGAATTCGAGCTCCCCTCCCCAGCCAGCCAGCACGATGCGCCACGCCTGAATGAGGAGCGCGTAGTTCGCCAGTACGAGGAGACACGATAATGCTACGTAGCCCCAGCGCGGACGCGCACTGGCAGCGGCGGCCTGGAGCGCGTCCCATTGCGAGACCAGCGCATACGCGATGAAAACGACGACGGCTATCGCGAACGCGATCTTGGCGGTCTGTAATACCCTGCCCTTCGAGAGAATTGGCAAGGGCTAACTCTGCTCCCGATCGCTCCACGACGACTGTCGTTCCATGAGGAGGCGGCGAAGCTCACGCATCTCCGCGCGCTCACCCGCGATCATCTCGCCGAGCAGCCCGCCTACGAAGAAGATGCTGCCCACGATGACGCAGGTCTCAACGAGGTTCACCACCGGGCGGAATCCCACTCCACCCACGAAGCGCATGATGAGTGCAGCGATCCCTATGGTGACTCCGAGCGCGAAGAGGGCCGCGCCCATCATTCCGAAGAGCAGGAGTGGCTTCTTCCCGAAGCGAAGCTCGAACCATACGGAGAGCATGTCGAGGACGCCAACGGGTATCCGCCCGATCCCGAACTTCGACTTGCCGGCGTGGCGCGGGTAGAGCGGCACCGGGATCTCGGAGACCGTGAATCCGTATGCCGCCGCGACCACGATCATGTAGCGGTGCCAGTCGGGACGCACGGGCAGTACATCCATGACTTCGCGGCGGTACGCCTTCACCGAGTTGAGATCGCGCACCGGGACGTCGAACAAGCTGCGGCTGAGCCCATTGTATATGCGCGAGACGAAGGCTTTCTCGTAGACTCCCTGCTTGCGTCCGGTGACCATGTCCGACTCGCCGGCCACGATGGGCGCCACGAGGCGCGGGATGTCTTCCGGGCGATACTGGAGGTCGGCCGGATAGAAAACGAGCACGCGCCCGCGCGATGTCAGGTAGCCGGTGCGCAGCGCGTCTGCGATCCCGCGACGCTTCCTGTGCCTCGCCACGCGGAGGAATTCGTAGTGGCTCTGGAGCTCCTGCAGCACGGCCCACGTGGGGTCGTCGGAGCCGTCGTCCACTACTACCACTTCGTACTCGAGGGACGACCCGTTGAACGCTGCGCGTGCCTGCTCCATGAAGAGCGGGAGGTTCTCCGCCTCGTTCATGGCGGGAACCAGCACGCTCACATCCACAGTGTTGCGCTCTCGCCCTTCTCCCTCCGTCCCCGCTCCATGCGCGATCGCAGCGGAGTCGTGCGCATCCCGGGCCGCACCGGCGCGCGACGCTTCGCGCTGCGCCGCAGCGGTAGCGGTACTCTCCTGCGATAGCGACACGCTCACACCCGCTTCCGCATGCGTGCCGAGAGTACGCCGAGCTGGTCGCGGTACTTGGCCACCGTACGGCGCGCGATCTGAACGCCGCCCTCCTTCAGGATGTTCACGATCGCCTGATCGGTGAGTGGATGGCGAGGATCCTCGTCGGCGACGAGCTTCTGGATCTGGGCCTTGATGCCGCGCGCCGATACATCCTCTCCCCCCGTGGTCGAGAGGCCGGAGGAGAAGAAGAACTTGAGGGGGAGTACTCCGCGCGGGGTCTGGACGTACTTCTCGTTGGTGACGCGGCTGACGGTTGATTCGTGCATGCTGATCACCTCGGCCACCTCACGCAGCGTGAGAGGCTTGAGGAACTGCACGCCCTTCTCGAAGAAGTCACGCTGCCTGTCGACGATGAAGTTCATGACCTTGAGCATGGTCTGACGCCGCTGCTCGATTGCCTGGATCATCCAGTTCGCGGAGTTCAGCTTGTTCGAGATGAACTCCTTGTTCTCGCCATCGAACTTCTTCTTGTCGCGCGCGATCTCCTGGTAGGCGCGGCTCAGCTTCAGGCGCGGCAGGTTCGTATCGTTGAGGAAGATGTGATACTGGCCATCTATCTTCTCGACTACGAGATCGGGGATGATGTAGTTGTCACCGGAGCTGCTGTAGATGAGGCCCGGCTTCGGGTCGAGCTTCGCGATCTCGTCGGCCGCCTTCTGTACGTCGCCCGGGCTGATGCCGAATCGCTTGGAGATCTCGCTCCACCGGTGATTGATCAGCTCCTCGAAACAATCATGAACCAGTCGGTACGGCACCGACTGCTCGAGGCCCGCCTCGCGAAGCTGCAGCAGCAGACATTCGCGCAGGTCGCGCGCGCCCACACCCGGCGGGTCGAGGCTCTGAACGATGCGCAGCATCTCCTCCAGCTCCGCCTCGCTGTACAGGGGGAGATTGTCCAGGCTGCGTCCCGTATCCTCGGCGTGCTTGACTATCATGTCGTTGACGCCCTCGCGGATATCCTCCATCGCGCAGGAGAGATAGCCGTCCTCGCCGATGTTGCCGATGAACTCATCGGCCAGCACCACCTGTCTGGGCGTGAGATCGAGGAGCGACACCTGGTCGAGCAGGTGGTCGCTCAGATCGCGTGTGTCGACTGTTACCGGCTCGAAGTACTCCTTCTCCTCATGCTCCTCCGGGCGTCCGC
>DATCXG010000120.1:0-3802 GCA_036565945.1 Gemmatimonadaceae bacterium | reverse complement strand
AGATGAGTCGGCCGATCGGTCTGCCATCCAGCAGCATCCATTCGTGCGGCCCATCCGGCCGTACCGTGATCTCCGCGCTGGGATGCGGGCTGATCTCCCCCATGAGCACGCGCGCCACCCACCCCTGCAGCGCCGCATGCGCCGCGAGCGCCGCCGCCAGAGCGTCGCCAGTACTCGCGTAGCCCCCGAACCCGACCCCTCGTCCCTCGATCCATCCGATCGCGCGGCCGTAGGCATGGAGCACGTAGCCGCCCAGTTCATTGCTGTACGAAGTCAACGACATTGCGATGGTCCTCGAGATCTATGCGGCGAGCATGTGCCGCCGGTGATGAATTCCGCTCCGCTCCACACCACCCTATCCCGAATTGACCTCAGTGGCTGAGCCATGGAGAGGCGGCTCCCACAGTGCATCCGCCTCCCCACGGCTCGTGCTTCGAGATTCGCGCTATACGACCTCCAGTCTGACGGTGACGATGTCCGGAAGCGATCAGTGCATGCGTCGCGGCAATGGGAGTCGCGTCTCCAATGCCTGCGTGATCGCTGGTTCCACCGATCACTCTCCGGCGCGATTCGCGCTCGGCGTCGCATGTCGAGTGCCGATCGCGAAGACGATGCAAAACGCCCCACCCGGGCCGGAGCGCAGGTGGGGCGGAATGCTGTGCCGAGCCCGAAGAGATCATCCGCTGCCGCGGACAATCCTCTCGCCCATCCTACGCGTCCCGGTACTCGACGACGCCGCGCGCGCACGCTCCCGACCGTGCAGGAGCCGCCCGGCATCGCCGATGGCGGATGTGCGCATTGCGGACACACGCGTCCTGCGTGCCCCCGTGCCGGCCCACCACCCACGATCCTCGCGCTCCGGCGGACACATGCCTACCGGTCGGCACGCCATGAATCGGCCAGTGCCGCAGGATGGATCGCGGTGGGAAGGAGTGATCGAGCGCGTGGTCGACATTCCGTGGTCTCGTCCCCTCGAGTGCGACGCGCGATCGCGCGTGGCGCAGGTGCCAAAAACACGAATCGCGCCGCCGAGCTCACCGTACCGTGCAGTCATCTGCCAGGCAGCTCTCGCGTGCGCTGCGGCACGCGAGCAGGTGAACATCGGGACGCGACTCCCTGGGTGAACGGATACTCCTCCCCTCGAGGCAAGTCAAGTGGGACGGCGGCAGCAACTTCGCCGTGCACGCTCCGCGGCCACGCGACTGTGCCATCGCCGTGGGCCAGGCACGAGGGACGCCGCCGTCGTCACACTAGCGCGCCACTCAGCACGTCCTCGGTGGACACGACGTTCACTTCCTGCGCCTTCCAGCCGGCGAGCAGCTGATCGGTCTGCTCGGGATGGATGGCTGCCGTGGCATCGAGCACCAGATGGATCTTGGGGACCCCGCGCTCGATGAACCCCTCGATCGCGTAGCGGTCGCAGACGTCGAGCGCCACCCCATAAACCACGATCTCGGTGGGGTCCCACGTCTCGAGCACCGTCTCCGTGTTCGGGTTGGTGAATACGTCGAACCAGTGCTTGCGAATGAGCACGTCCCCCCCGTGACTCCACAGGCGTCGCGCGAGCTCCTGATGCGGGAGGGGATCCGGCTCGATGATGAGCGGCGCGTCGAGGCGCGTCTCCGGAATCTTCTCCGCGCCCCGCGTGCCACGCATGCAGTGCTCCGGGAACGTCTCGCGGAAGTCCGGCGTCGCCGAGAGCTCGCGGTGCCCCGGCACGTGGTCGTCCGACGAGGCCACGATGTGGAAGTCGCGCTCGTGGGCATAGTCGGTGAGCCGCTTGAGCTCCGACTTGATCGCGTCCGCGCCGGGCACGTAGAGCTTCCCGTCGGGGTCCATGAAGTCGTGCTGAGTGTCGACGTCCCAGAAGATGATCGGTCGCTTCATGTCACTGCTCCGCGCCGATCGGCGTCGAGCCCGACGTGCCGGTGAGCCAGCCATGACGCACGCGAAGCTGCTCGGGCGTCGCATTCGACATCTCGCTCACAGTGTACTGGTGCCCCCGGTCCGTATTGCTCACGGTCAGCTGCATGCCAGCCAGCGCGAGGGTTTCCGCCCACGGCAGAGACTCCACGCCCCCCACGTACTTCTCGAACCACGGGTGCATGTCGGTGCCCATCACGGCGCTCGCCGCACGGACGACGTCGTCTTCGGTGTAGCCGCGCCCCTTCAGGTAGTAGCTCGCGTTCGGTGCGTCCCACGAGCGCGCCTTGATGCCACGGAGCACATCGTCGAGCGACTTCGCGTTGTGCGTCTGCGCGCGGATCTTGAGGTCGAGCAGCATCGCGAGCGCCTCGCCCTTCAGGTAGTAGGAGATCCACGCCTCGCTGCGGTCGGTGGCCATGGGCGACGAGGCGCCATCCCAGAATGGCGCCTCGAAGGACGCCATGCGCGCCGACACCTCCTTGGCGCCCGGCGTCTCCTCGTTCACGCGGATCACGCTCCCGACCACGCGGTAGTACGCGGCCGTATCGATGATCCCCGCGCGCAACAGCCCGATCTCGCCGTAGTATTGCGTCCATCCTTCCGCCACCCACAGGCTCGGCTGATACTGCTCGTGCGCGTAGTCGAACGGACCGAGGGCCATGGGACGGATGCGCTTGACGTTCCAGGTGTGGAAGTACTCATGCGCCGCGTCCTTGATGGCCGGCATGATCGAGGTGGAGTCATCGCTCCACGGACGGGGAACCTGGATCTGCGTCGAGTAGAGATGCTCCATGCCATCACTGCCCGGGTACCCGATGTTGAACAGGAACGTGTACATCCGGAGCGGCGGCGGGGCGACGACGCGGTTCTCGTAGCGGACGATCTTCTCCACGTCGCGCACGAAGCGCTCATGCTGTCCGTGCTCGGGTCCGTTGTGATGCACCATCACGCGATAGAGCCGCCCATCCACCGTGAAGGAATCGACGTCGAAGCTCGGCGCGATCTCGGTGGGCGTATCGATCAGGTGATCGTAGTCGGGGAACGCGAAGGTGAGCTGACCGGGGGTCGTGCTCGCCCCGTTGATGACGTGCCATCCCTCGGGCGCCGCAATGGTGAGGCGCGTCGAGTCGGCCTTGTGGCCCACCACGTACATGAAGAGCGACGCACCGTTCCAGTTCGCATGCGCCGTGTCCACGACACTGAAGGTGCCCGAGAGCGTATTGGCGAACACCCGGTAGCGCACGCGGACGGCGCGCGCGCCGCGCGGACGGAGCCGCCAGAGCGCGCCAGTCACCCGGTCCCACGCCACGGCCTTCCCATCCGGCGTCGTCACGCTGAAATCCATCACGTTCTTCGCGAAATCCATCTTCGCGTAGCGCCCGGGCGACCAGACCGGGAGCTGCAGATCCAGTGATTTCCGCGTGATCCGGCCGATGTCGATCTGCACCTCGTAGAAGTGCGACGCGGGCTCGGGCATCGCGATGTGATACCCGATGTCGTATGCAGCCGTTCGGCGCGCCGCGCGCGTGCCGGATGATTGCGCATCAGCAGCGGCGAAGGTGGCGCCAACCAGAACGAATGCGAGTGCAGTGCGGCGAAACACGAAGCCTCCTGAGAGCGTGAAGACCCACCCCCGAAAGCTCGCGCGCGGTGGTGGGGAGGGGCAAGAGAGTGGGTCAGTGAGTCAGTGAGTCAGTGGGTCAGGAACGGCTTGCCAGGCGAGCGATACTCGCCCTACGAGGTTCTTCTGACTCACTGACCCACTGACTCACTGACCCACTTCTTCTCATCCCTCAGCCCGCTTGAACAGGTACGCGCACTCCTCGAGCCGCGGGCCCTTCGCATCGGCGACCGCGAAGCGGGCGCCCTGGTAGAG
>DATCXG010000117.1:0-12105 GCA_036565945.1 Gemmatimonadaceae bacterium | reverse complement strand
TCGGCCAGTCAGTTCGTGAGCGTGGCTCCGAACGATGCGAACACGCCTCTACTGCGATCCACTCTGTCGCTCGATCTGGCCGACGTCCCGTTGCGCGATGCGCTACGAGAGATATCACGCCAGATGGGTGGACAGCTGATGTACGACGAGGGCGTGGCGTCCCAGCGAAAGCGAGTCACGATCCACGAGAGTCGGATCGAAGCAGGTGACGCGCTGCGCACGATACTCGCGAAGCTGCCCGTAAAGGCGTTCGCCTCCAGGAATGGACGGCTCGTCCTCCTGAAGACCGTGCTCGCGCCAGTCCCCCAGGACTCGGCAGTCGTACGCGGACAGGTGGTCGACTCCATCACCGGGGCGGCGATTCAGCGCGCATCGGTGGAGCTGGACGGAACGAACAGGCGTGTGCTGACCAACGAGAATGGTTCCTTCCGTCTGGCCAATATTCCCGCCGGCAGCCACACGATCACGGTCCACCGCCTCGGCTACAAGCCGGCGATCCGGCACATGTCGCTGCGAGCGGAGCAGGACACCACGATCCGCATAGCGCTGGTGAGCGTACCCAGTACGCTGGAGGAGGTCGTGACCACGGGATCCGGCGAGCAGCAGCGGATGGAGATCGGCAACTCCGTGGCGGTCGTCAATGTCGACTCGATAATGGCGACGACGCCAGTATCATCGGTCAGCGATCTTCTGGCGTTCCGAATCCCCGGTTTGCTGGCGCAGCACGGGAGCGGCGCCGTCGGTGCCCCGACCAGGCTTCGTATACGCGGCAATGGGAGCATCGAATCCGACAACGCGCCCATCATCATCGTCGACGGGATCCGTATCATGAACGATACGAAGACCGCAGAGTCAAACACTCTGTACGCCGGTGTGGTGGGCGGCAGCGGGAGCAACGACCTTTCGTCCCGCCTCGACGACATGGACCCCAACTCGATCGCGTCGATCGAGGTCATGAGAGGGCCCGCAGCCTCCACGCTCTACGGGAGCGAGGCCGCGAACGGCGTGATCATCATCAAGACCAAGCAGGGGCACGACGGTCCTCCGCGCTGGAGCGCCTACGCCGACCGGCAGTTCCTGGTGCAGACCAAGGACTACGAGTACCCCGTTCTGCAGATGGGCGGCCCCATCTCTGGTGGCGGCTACTACATCCCCAACTGCAACCTGGTTGGCATCTCGAACGGCTCATGCATACCGATCGAAGGCGATGTCCGTGGGTTCAACATGCTCCGCGATCCGCGCTTCAGTCCGCAGACGTCGGGCTACACGCAGTCGTTCGGCGCGAACGTGACCGGTGGCAATTCCGGACTGCAGTACTTCCTCGGTGGTACCTATCTCGATCAGCTCGGGACGGCGAAGCTGCCCGAGGTCAATCAGGAGATCATAGTCGCTGGCCGGGGCGGGAAGCCGTTGCCCGAGGAGATCATCCGTCCCAACGCACGGAGCAACTCGTCGGTCAACGCCCGCGTCACTGGCACCTTCCAGGGCAATTCCCACTTCGCGCTGGGCGCGAACTTCATATCGCAGTACCAGCGGGTCGGCAACGATGGAATGGCGGGGCTGCTCTCCGCAACTGCAGCTCGTTCCCCGGCCGATACTAGCCCGGTCGATGGCTGGCCGACCTGGTACGGCACTCGTGAGGAGAAGGTGAAGCACGTGCTGGGGAACGCGAGCCTGAACTGGCAGCCGCACTGGTTCGGCGGGGATGTGCTCAGCGGCAGCGTGACGTACGGCTGGGACTATTCCATGAACGATGACGAGTTCTACGCGCCGCGCGGGTCGTGCGAGCCGCTCTGCGAAGGGGTCAACGACCAGGGCTACCTCGGCTACATCAACGCCGGCCGCCGGACGAACTACGCCCAGACGCTGACCGCGGGCGGGTCGGTGAACCTCCCGGTCACCTCGTGGATGTCGTCGCACACGCGCTTCGGGGCGAACTACGCCAAGACGAAGATGTACAGCCTCTACGGGCACAACAACAATCTCGGCGTGGGGCGCGGCTTCTACACCGCGCGCGGCAATGACTTCATCAGCGACATCGGCGACGAGCGAGCCACCGCCGGATGGTACCTCGAGGAGCAGCTCAACCTGAGGCACGACCGGCTCTTCGTGACCGCCGGTCTCCGGCAGGATGCCGGCAGCGCATTCGGCGATGCGGCGGTGCAGCCGGTCTACCTCAAGTGGAACGCGTCGTACGTGATCTCCGAGGAGCCCTTCTTCGCACCATTCAGGGCCTACGTCCCCATGCTGCGACTGCGCTTCGCCACCGGCAACGCGGGCATCATGCCGGCCTCCACGGCGCGCCTTCGCACGTACGCCATGCAGGGCAACTTCGTGCTCGACAACGGAGATCCCGTGGGCGGCTTCGCGGAGCTGTCGGGTCCGGGAAACCCGGAGCTGAGGGCGGAGCATAGCCGGGAGTACGAGGGCGGCTTCGATGCCGATCTCCTCCAGCAGCGACTCACGCTCAACTTCACCTGGTATCACAAGTACACCTGGGACGCCATCAGCCGCGGCCCCGTAGCCGGCTCGGCGGGTGCCGCGGTCGTACGTGCATTCCGCGGGAACGTTGGTGATGTGTCGAATACCGGTTTCGAAGCCGGCGCCACGGCACGTATCCTCGATCGTGATGATGTCCAGTACAGCGTGAACGGCACGATCAGCAGGAATACGAACGAGCTGACGCGAATGGCGCCCGGCCAGGTCAGCTTCATCTCGCTGAGCGCCAGCGGCGACCTGTACACCGGCAACTACGCGAAGGTGGAGGAGGGCTATCCGCTCTTCGGACGGTGGTCGTACCCGATCCTCGGCTGGGCCGACCAGAACGGCAACGGGATGATCGATCCCTCCGAAGTCCGGGTCGGTGACAGCCTGACCTACGTGGGACCGAGCCAGCCGAAGTACACGGCATACATGAGCCACCATCTGGGTCTCTTCCGCGGCCGGCTCTCCCTGGATGCGAACTTCGCGTACAGCAGCGGCATGACCCAGTTCAACTACGCACGCAAGAGCATCCTCTCGAACCTGTCGGTCGGGCAGGGACTGAGCAGCTTCGAGGACCAGGCGTGCGTGGTCGCCGGGTTCAGCTCGGGACAGAGGCACGCCACGGACTGGTGCTTCATGGAAACGGTGAAGGCATTGCGCTTCCAGAACCTCTCCGTCGGGTTCATGCTGCCGCCCTCCCTCGTTCAACGCGTGGGGGTCCGCGCCGCCACGCTTCGATTCTCTGCCACGAATCTGGCGCTCTGGAGCAACTACCACGGCATCGACCCCGCGATCAATACCGATCCCGTGAATGGCAACGGAGTGCAGGCCGGCGCCGCCTTCCCCGCGCCACGATCGTACGGCGTCCGTCTTCAGCTTCAATTCTAGATCGGCGACCCAGACTGCAAAATTAGGAGAACGGCTCTGATGCGAGATCGCACGCGTTGCAGACGAAGCGTCATGGCGCGGTACCTGGTTACCGCCGCGCTGGTCGCACTCGTTGGCTGCAACTGGTCGGACCTGGTGAAGACCGACCTCCCCCCGACGACCACCGATCCCGAAGCACTGAAGACCCAGGATGGCGCGCTGTCGATCTACCATGGCTCGATCCATGGATTCCGCAAGGCGTTCGGCGGCGCGAGCGCCTACATCCTGGCGTCCGGTCACCTCAGCGATGAGCTGCAGACCGGCGCGTATGCTTCGGGCGGCGAAGTACTACCGCTACTGACCGGTTCGCTCGCGGAGTTCGACTCGCGGGACATGCCGGAGGACCCGATCCTCCGGTCGTGGTGGGTGGAGTCGTGGTATCGCGACATCAACATGGCGCGCAACCAGTCGGTGGATGCCATCTACTATCTGCGCCAGTACGCGCCGCTCCTCCCGAAGGACCTCGTCGGTCACATGTTCGATATTCGCGGACTGGCGCTGCTCCACCTCGCGGACATCTTCTGCTCCGGCATCCCTCTCACTCACTACAAGGTGGAAGGCGGCTTCACCTACGAGGGTGGACTCACCACCGACAGCGTCTACAGCCTGGCGCTCACCTGGTTCGACAGCGCGCTCACGACCGTACCGGACAGCGCAAACTTCCGCTACCTGGCGGAGGTTGGTCGAGCGCGTGCCCTGCTGAACCTCGGCAGGTTCGCGGAAGCCGCCCAGGCCGTCCAGGATGTGCCGACGGATTTCGTGTACCTCGCCAGGTACGCGGAGGACTACAACGGATCGTTCTCCAACAACTGGGCCTGGAACCTCAACACCTACTCGGACCCGGAAGGGGGCTTCGGTACCATCGGAGACAACGAGGGGGGTAACGGGCTGCCGTTCGTCTCGAGCAACGACCCGCGCGTGCCGGTGATACCGGCACCGGTCCAGAGCCAGCAGTATCCCGCAACCAGCTATGTGCTCCCTTCGTGGATGTTCCCAGCCACGGCGCCCTGGAACGGCACGTCCGGGGAGGCGAAGAAGAACGGTGTGGACATTCCCGTCGCGAGCGGCATCGAGGCGCGGCTCGTGGAGGCGGAAGCGGCGGCCAACGCCGGCGATGGGTCCTTCCTCACGATCCTCAACGAGCTGCGCACGAGCTGCGTGGATGCCGCCAGCTGCCCGACTCCCGCGCCCGCTGGCTCGGGAGGGGTGGAGGGTCTCCCACCGCTCGTCGACCCGGGAAGCAAGGATGCGAGGGTCAAGATGGTTTACGACGAGCGGGCGTACTGGCTCTTCCTGACCGGACATCGCCAGGGAGATCTCCGCCGCCTCGTCCGCGTGTATGGCTGGCCGCAGAACGAGGTCTATCCCTCGGGTTCCTTCCCGTTGGGCGGCAAGCAGGAGTACGGCACCTACACCAACATCCCGATCCCCAATTCCGAGCGGGCCATCAACACGAAGTTCAAGGGTTGTCTTAACCGCGATGCCTGAGAGAACTAGCATGCAAGCACATCGAGATCATTTCAGGTGGCGCAGCGGCGCATGGCCGCGAGCGATCCCGGCGCTGGCCGGCGCTCTCGCGGTTGGCCTCGCGTCGTGCACCGGCGGCGAATCCATCACCCGCCCGACGAACGACGTCGCCTCCATAGCGTGGGACATTCAATTGAACCACAGGGCGGTGAACATGGCGGTGGGGAGCACGGTGCAGCTCGAGGCCGTGCCGGTCACCGTGGACGGGACACCCATCGCCGACGCTTCGCCGATAACGTGGGTGACTCCGGACACCACCATTCTCGCGGTCGACGCGACCGGGAATTTGAGGGCCAAGAAGGTGGTGGAGCGCGCGCTCGTGGTCGCGACCATCCACAACGAAGAGGGGAACTGGACCATCGCGGACTCCGCGAGGGTCACGGTATATCCGGCGGTTCTCCCCTTCTCGTCGTTCAAGATGGCGCTCGGCGGTCCCACTCTGATAACTGCCGATGACTGGCGCGACTTCGACGCGGTATTGTTCGACGGGTCGGGCAACGCGCTGCTCGATGCGGTTGGCGACACCATCTATCCCGTCACCGACTACGTAGCATCGAAGCCGCAGAGTGTCTGGTACCAGGGGGGCTGGAACGGCGGCGGCTCGCCGAACGACACCGGCGTCGTGAAGATCGAGGCGCACTCTTACATCTTCGGCCAGGAATACACGGACACGGTCACCTTCAGGCTGACCTATCCCGATAGCGCCCCGGTATTCATCTACCGGAAGTCGTACAACATGGATCCTAGCCCGTCGGTGCCGGGCCAGACCGACGTCACGATCCTCAAGGGCGGGAAGATCGCGTTCAGCAACATCAATACGACGCTCCCGGCCGACATCCTCTTCGACGATACCACGCAGGTGATAGGTGGGAACATTCCCGAGGTCCCGATGGGATACGGGTGGCAGACGCCACCGGCCATCGTCGAGTTCCCGAATACCGGCACGTTCACCTACCACAGCCCCTCGCTGAAGTTCGAGGGCACTATCACCGTGGTCGACTGGCCCGAGTGGCCCTAGGACGCCGGTCGTCCACTGGCTCCTTCCGTAGTCGCCAGGTCGTCGTAGCGCCAGAGGACGCCGCGGGGCACGCCGTAATGTGCCCCGCGGCGTCTTCTGGCATCATCCGCCGCCGCCAGCTGTAGGGTCGCGGCGGAAGCTCTCGTCACTCAATGGGACGGGGCCACGGCTCTGCCCTTCGCCCCCGGGAGCTTTCACGGCGCACCCGTGCCTTCCATCCGCGCCACCTCACCATGCCATTCCCCAAGTGACTTCGAATCGTCGCGATTTCCTGAAGATGGCCTCGATGGCGGCAGTCGCCTTCGGCGGACGACGCATTCCCTTCGGGAACGTGCTTCCCGGCTTCGATGCGTATCCGCACGCTGGCGACCCGCAGCTGAAGGCGCTGTGCGAGCGAGCGCTCGACGCTGCCAGAGCCGCCGGGGCCACATATGCCGACGTACGCTTCACTCTCACGCGACTCGAGGAGCTCCGCTTCATGGGCACCTCGCTCTGGTACTTCGCGCAGAACGAGGAGTTCGCGGCGGTTGGTGTGCGTGCGCTGGTCGACGGAGCATGGGGGTTCGCGGCCAGTGCGCTCTGGACGCCCGACGAGATGGCGCACCTCGGTCGCGAGGCAGCGGTCCAGGCGAAGACGAACGCCGCGGGCGGGCGCCGCAAGGTAGATCTGGGGCCGCCGCCTCCGGTCGTGACGGGCGAGTGGTCCACGCCCATCAAGCGCGATCCCTTCTCGGTCACGACCGCCGAGAAGATCGAGGTGGCTTACGCCTTCAACGAGGCGGTGGCTCGCTTGAACCTCGGCGCCACGGTCGCCAGCGCCGGTGGCGGGATGGACACGCTCTGGCAGCGCCAGGAGAAGACCTTCGCATCTACCGACGGGTCGTTCGTGTCGCAGACGCTGTACTCGGCGAGGCCATCGTTCTCGGTGGGCGTGACCACGCCCAAGGGCAAGGCGGGCCGTAGCTCCGACATCCTGCAGCCCACCGCCGGCGGCTTCGAGGTCGTGGCCGACGCACCCCTGCTCGATGAGATACCGCGCCTGGTAGACGATGCGCTATTCCTGGTGGGCGCCGTGCGGGTGATCCCCGACCGCTACGACGTCGTCTTCGACGCTCGTGCCACCGCGCAGATCCTCGCTTACACCGTGGGCGTGGCTTCGGAGCTCGACCGGGTGCTCGGCTTCGAGGCCAACGCCGGAGGGACCACCTACCTGGCGCCGCCCGAGGAGATGCTCGGGAAGTTCGCGGTAGGCCCGAAGCTGCTCAACGTGAAGGGCGACCGCTCGCGCCCCGGCGGTCTCTCCACGGTGAAGTGGGACGACGAAGGTGTGACGCCGGAGGAATACACGCTGGTCAAGGACGGCATCCTCGTGGACTACCACACTACCAGAGAGGTGGCCGCGACCCTCGCCCCCTGGTACTCGAAATCCGGCCGGCCCGTGCGCTCGCACGGCTGCGCCGCCGGCGACGATGCGCTCGGCTTCACCACTCTCATACCGCCCAACATCGAGATGGCGGCCGCGAGCGATGGCACCGCCTTCGAGGATCTCGTCGCCAGCCTGGACAAGGGACTCGTGGTGTGCGCCGGGTCGGTGTTCGCCGACCGCCAGCAGCTCAACGGCGAAGTGGATGGTGAGATGGTCTACGAGGTACGGAAGGGGAAGAGAACGCGGCCGATCAGCCACTCCGAGATCCTCTTCCGGGCGCCGGATCTCTGGAAGGGACTGGAAGCCATCGGGGGGAAGGATACGCGGATCTGGACCGGCACTTCCCTGCGCAAGGGGCAGCCCTCGCAGTCGTACAGCTTCGGCGTCGGTGCGGTGGCCGCACGATTCAAGAAAGTGGCCGTTACCGACAACATGAGGAAAGCGTGAGCCCGATCACTACTCGCCCGGCGTCGTTGTTCGCACCCGAAGAGCGCTTCCTGTCAGAGTCCGGGTGCCACGACCTGATCGACCGCATCCAGCGTCTTCGCACGAGCGAAGGGGATGTCTTCGTCAACATCAACAGCAGATGGACCGGGAATCTGCGCTGGGCGCGGAACGACATCATCAGCGCGGGCGACACGATCAATCACAGGATCATGGTCCAGCGCTCCCACGATGGAGCATCGGCGTACCTGAACATCAACCGGCTGGACGACGAGTCGATACGCGAGGCGCTCGAGTACATCGAGCGGCAGATGCGCTTCCGCTCGACGACGCAGTTCTCGCCCCCGCAGCGGAAGTCGGAGAAGTATCTGGAGACCAATCTCTGGAGCGATGCCACGTTCAACGTGGATGCCGCCGCTCGTGCGGAGTTGCAGCGCAGCCTGGTGGAGCCCGCGCTCGCCGAAGGGCTCCTCTCCGCCGGCTACATCGAGGTGTCGGCGAGCGGCAACGGCGTAGCCAACTCCGCGGGGCTGTTCGCCTACCAGCCGGCGACCGAGGCGGAGTACAGCGTGACCGTGCGCAACTCCACGGGGACAGGCTCGGGCTGGGCCGGGATGGACAACCTCGACTGGCGCAAGATAGACACGGCGAAGATCTCCTCCGTGGCGCTGGACAAGTGCAAGCGCTCGGCCGATCCGGTGGCGATCGAGCCTGGGCGCTACGACGTGATCCTCGAGCCCCAGGCCGTCGCCGACCTGATGTACAATCTCATCTTCTCGCTCCAGCGGCGCCCCGCGGAAATGGGGCAGGGGCCGTGGGCGGATCGCCCGATGCAGGCTGGTGGCAGCTCGAGCGCGGTCATCGGTAGCGCGGGAGCGTTCGATGACGGCGACGGTGCCGGTGGCGGAGGTGGCGGCGGTGGCAACTCCAAGATAGGCCAGCTCGTGCTCGACCGGCGGATCACCATCAGCGCCGACCCCACCGATCCCGAGATGCCCTTCCTCCCCTTCTACTACGACGGTAGCCCGAATCGCCCGGTGAAGTGGATCGAGAACGGTATGCTGAAGCAGCTCGCCTACGACCGCTGGTATGCGGTCCAGCGGCTCAACAAGCCCGATCCGCTCAACAACATGAACGCGTACCGGATGAGCGGCGGCACGACTTCGCTCGATGAGATGATCGCCAGCACCGATCGCGGTCTGCTCGTAACGCGTCTGGTGAACGTTCGGCTCGTGGACTACAACAGCCTGCTCTGCACCGGCACGACCGCGGATGGCGTGTGGCTGATCGAGCGCGGTGAGATAACCCACCCCGTGAAGAACTTCCGATTCCGCGAGTCCCCCCTCTTCGCCTTCAACAATCTCGAGTCGCTCGGCCCTCCGGTGCGCGTACTCAAGCCGTACCCCACGATAGTGCCTATGGCAAAGGTACTCGACTTCAGCATGACGAGCCTGGCCGATGCGGTATAACGCCGTAGTTCTCACCATCGCGTCCACTCTGCTCCTCGGGGCGCCGGGTGGTCTGGCTGCGCAGCAGCCGCAGCGACGCGATTTCGCGGGGTACACGCCCGGTCGCTGTGCCATCGCCCGCAGCGTCCTGGACAGGGTAGCGCGAATCGGAGTCTTCGACACGGTGGCTTTCTCGCCCGCCGCCGACACGCTCTACTCGTCCTCCACCGACAGCCTGACGCTCTGCGGGTCGTCCTACGGTCGAGTAGCCACGGATTCGCGTGAAGAGCTCAATGCCGGGCGAGTGAACCTGTTCACCCGCCAGGACTCCCTGGCCATTGCCGCCGTGCGCCGGCGCATCAAGGCCTCCGCGAAGCTGACGCCCGCCGAGCGAGCGTGGGAGCACTTCATCGCCGCGAGCGATTACCTCGAGGGTGCACCCCCGCGCGTCGAGCGGGCCAGAGAGGAGATGGCGGCGCTGGATCGCCTTGGCAAGCCCGCGGCGAGCGTTCGCGTACTCGCGCACTACGCGATGATGGGAAACGCCCTGGTCCATAACGATGATTCCACCGCCAGGGCCGAAGGCCGCGCCGCCATCACCGCCTGGAAGGAGCTGTCCGACGAGCTCAAGCTGTGGCGGGCCGACGTGCTGGCGTCGACCTTCCGCAGGCTCGGGCAGTTGGAGGCGTTGACCCGTGGTGGTGACGCCGCACGCGCGATGATGGATTCGGCCCGCGTCATCATTCCGCTCGAGGCGAAAATGGCGCGATCCGGGATCGAGTACGACACCAAGATGTACGCGATCATGGGGAAGGACGCAAAGCCGCTCAAGGCTGAGTACTGGTACAACACCGAAGATGTGACGGAGAGCCAATCGAGCTTCGGCCAGGTATCCATCGTAGCGGGAGCGGTGCCCACGACCACCAGTCGTCCAAGTCGCGGGAAGGTCTCGCTGCTGCTCGACCTCTGGCGGCCGTGCACCTCGAACTGCTACGCGATGGTGAAGGCCATGCAGCGCTACAAGGAGCGCTTCGCGGGGCGTAACGTCGAGCTCATCTTCCTAACGCAGACGAACGGATTCTACGTGGATACGGCGCCCGTCACTCCCGCCGCCGAGGCAGCGTACGACAGCTCCTACTTCCTGCACCAGATCCATCTCCCCGGCGTCCTCTCGGTAGTGGAAACGAAGTACACCTGGAAGGCGGATGGACGTCGTATCGACGCTCCGAGCGCCAATCAGCTGAACTATCCCAACACCAGCGTCGCCATAATCGACAAGAAGGGCGTCATTCGCTATGTGGCCAACGGCTGGAGCCCGCGTCTGGAAGAGCGCTACGCCCAATACATCGAGAAGCTGCTCGCGGAGCCTTAGAGAGCTCGGTGTCGAAGAGGACCGTGCTTCTGATCCATGGCGATAGCGGCCCCGGCTGCCTCGGCGACCAGCTCTCGGCAGCGGGCTGCGAAGTCGTGGCCATACCCGCGACGGCGGGGAAGCTGAGGCTCCCCCTGATGGCGCTCCCCGACATGATCGTGCTGCACGCCATCGTTGAGGAGCTGGCGGAGGAGATGATCGAGCGGCTGCGCGCGGTCGGGTTCGAGATGCCGGCCGTCGTCGTGCGGCCAGGCGAAGTAGACGCGGGCGATTCGAGCCACCGTTACACCATCGATGCCGGTACCATGGATGTCGTGGCGGCGACCGACTGGCTGGTGCAGTTGGCCATGCATCCCGCCGGTCCGGAGTCGTCGAGTGATCGCGCGGAGGCGGGAGGCGATTGCGAAGAAGAGCAGAGGGTCGCTCCGCCGGTCCAGGAGACTGCGTCCATCACATCCCGGAGCAATGAAGATCCGCCGGACGGCGCTCCGTGCGGCATGCCGTCCGAAGCACCGATCGATCCGAGAGCGCGACGGCGGCGGGCGGGCGCTGCACCGCTCGGCCGTCGCTTTCAGGTGCGTGGCACCCCCATGGAGCCAGTAGCGGGTTCGGTGGCTCCGGTAAACCCTTCACAACCGAGGTCATCGTGCGTCGCTCACTCACAGTCTTCGCCTTCTTCTCCTTCTTCCTCGCCGCTTGCGCCACGGCGGGAGGGAGCAAAGCGTCCACCAGCAACAACCAGGCACCCATCACCGCCCAGGAGATAAGCACCGCCAACCTTCCGGATGGTTACGCTCTCGTGGATCGCCTGCGCCGCACCTGGTTCCGAAACGACGCCGGCACCGGTGCCGCGGTTTCGGTCTACATGGACCAGCAGAACCTGGGCGGTTCCTCGGCGCTGCGCGACATCCCCACGGCGCAGATCGCCGAGCTGCGCTTCCTCCCGAGCCCGGAGGCCATCCAGCAGTTCGGCCAGGATGCCAAGGGCGGAGCGATAGTGGTGGTGAGGAGGCGGTGAGTAGCGGGGCCCGCGCCGGATTCACGGCGATCCCGGTTGCGACCATGGCTCATCTGCGCGCGACAGCCGATCGGTTTACGCCGCACGACGGGGTCAGGTCTCGACTTTATACATTTTCCGCGCGCGCGCGGAAAATGTATAAAGTCGAGACCTGACCCCACCGCGGGATCTTCGGAGAGCGCGGCGTTTGTGGGGTTGGTGAAGTCCGCGACGTCTACTTAACTCGTAGACATCTTGATGAACGTGGGCTCCAGATCGATGGAGGGGCGACACAACGATTCGCAGCGCTGGGCTGTCGTCCCGGATCTCGTAATCGCCTCTATTCCCTCCCTCGGCACGATGACATGGCGTTACGTCAGACCCTGCCCCGTTGGATCTTTCTCGTCGGCATTGCACTAACCCCATTCGAGGTCCTCGCCGCCCAGCAGCCGCAGCGGCTGG
>DATCXG010000115.1:0-4423 GCA_036565945.1 Gemmatimonadaceae bacterium | reverse complement strand
GCACCGGTCGCCCCGCGCGCCCCGGCCGCGCCCCCCACTCCGCGCCCCGCCTGGGGTAACGGAGCCGGCGAGCGCGAGACTCGGGAGAAGATGACCACCCGCCGCCGCCGCATCGCCGAGCACCTGCTCGAGTCGCAGCAGGCCACCGCCCACCTCACCACCTTCAACGAGGTGGACATGTCGGCGGTGATGGGGCTGCGCGAACGGCTGAAGGCGAAGGTCGAGAAGGAGCACGGGGTCAAGCTCACCTACATGCCATTCTTCGCCAGAGCGGCGATCATGGCGCTGCAGACGTATCCCACGGTCAACGCCCAGATCGAGGGCGATTCGATCCTCTACAAGCACTACGTGAACCTCGGGATCGCCGTGGCCTCCGACCAGGGGCTCGTAGTCCCCGTGATCAAGGACGCCGAGCGGAAGGGGATGCTCGAGTTCAGCCGCGAGCTCACCGCGATCGCCCAGCGCTCACGCGCCGGGAAGCTCACGATGGATGATCTCACCGGCGGCACCTTCACGATCACCAACGGCGGAGTCTTCGGCTCGCTCGTCTCCACACCGATTCTCAACTACCCGCAGGTCGGGATACTGGGCCTCCACAAGATTCAGGATCGTCCCGTTGCGATCGACGGCAAGGTGGAGATTCGCCCGATGATGTACATCGCGCTCTCCTACGACCACCGGCTCGTGGAGGGCCAGACCGCGGTGCTCTTCCTGGTTCGCATCAAGGAGCTGATGGAAGACCCGGCAGCCATGCTCATAGACTGACATGCCAGATTCCAATACCAGCCCGACGGCCGCCGATGTCGTGATAATCGGCGGCGGGCCGGGCGGCCACGTCGCGGCCATCCGTGCCGCTCAGCTCGGACTCGCCACCGTCTGCGTTGAGATGGACAGGACGCTGGGCGGCACCTGCGTGAACGTGGGCTGCATCCCCTCTAAGGCTCTCCTGCAGTCGTCCGAGCACTACGAATTCGCGAAGCTGCACCTCGCCGAGCACGGCGTGAAGGTGGGTGACGTGGCGCTCGATCTCGACACGATGCAGAAGCGCAAGACCGACGTGGTGGGCTCCAACACGCGCGGCATCGAGTATCTCTTCAAGAAGAACAAGATCGCCTGGGCGAAGGGAAAGGGGACGCTCCGCCCGGGAAATGTGGTGGAGGTAAAGAGCGCCGAGGGCGACGTTACCACGTACCAGGCCAAGAACGTGATAATCGCCACCGGGTCGGTCCCGGTGGAGCTTCCCTTCCTCCGCTTCGACGAGGAGCGGATCCTCTCGAACGTCGGCGCGCTCGCGCTACCGCAGGTGCCCGAGCACCTGGTGGTGATCGGCGGAGGCGTGATCGGTCTCGAGCTCGGCTCCGTCTGGCGCAGGCTAGGCGCGAAGGTCACGGTGGTGGAGCTGCTCCCCAACATCCTCGCTGGCAACGACGCCGAGATCGTGAAGGAAGCGGAGAAGGTCTTCCGTAAGCAGGGGCTCGACATCCGCACCGGCACCAGGGTGACTGGCGCACGGCGCGAGGGCGAGCGAGTTCACGTGGATATCGAGAAGGACGGCAAGAAGGAGACTCTCGATGCCACCCACGTTCTCGTGTCGGTGGGGCGCAAGCCGGCGCTCGGCGGAATCGACGCCGCGGCGCTCGGGCTCACGCTCGGCCAGCGGGGCGAGATAAAGGTGGACCAGCAGATGCGCACCAACCTCCCCAACGTCTTCGCGATTGGCGACGCGGTGGGCGGGCAGTTGCTCGCCCACAAGGCCGAGGAGGAGGGCACGGTAGCGGCCGAAGTCATAGCCGGGAAGCCCGCGCACATGGACTATCGCGCCGTGCCGGCCATCGTTTACACCTGGCCCGAGATCGCGACGGTGGGCCTCACCGAGCAGCAGGTGAAGGAGAGCGGGCGCGAGTACCGCGTGGGGCGCTTTCCCTTCTCCGCCAACGGCCGCGCGCGCACCGCGGGCGAGACCACGGGCTTCGTGAAGTTCATCGCCGACGCGAAGACCGACACGCTGCTCGGCGCGCACATGATCGGCCCCACTGTGTCGGAGCTCGTGAGCGAGGTGGTTCTCGCCTTCGAGTACGGCGCTTCGAGCGAGGACATCGGGATAACCATCCACGGGCACCCCACGCTGAGCGAGGCTACCAAGGAAGCCGCGCTGGGAGTGCTCGGCCGCCCGATCCACATCTAGCTGGCGCGATTGACGCCTGCCGGAAGCGACACTCCGGCAGGCGCCCTACCACACCTCGATCATGTCTCCCGCATCGCTCCGTCCACTCCGCGAGAGCGACGTTGGTGCAGCACTCACCCTGCTGCGTGACGCCGTCCGCACCCCATCATACGCCACTCTCCTTGCGAGCGTGACCGAGGCGGCAGCGCTCACGCCGAGCACGGAGCATTCCGGTATGGTGGCCGAGATGGATGGCCAGCCGGTCGCCATCGCCGTGTACGGCGAATTCGCGGGTGCCACCGGCGCGGGCCGGCTTCACCTCGTCGCGGTCGACCCCAGCCATCGCCGCCGCGGCCTCGGCACGCTGCTACTGAATCGGGTCGCCGCGGAGCTCACCGCCTGCCCCACACGCTTCATCCTTGCCGAGCTCCCCGATGACCACCCCGCCCTCGACGACTACTTCGCCTTCCTCGATGCCACCGGCTTCACCGAGGAATCACGCATCCCCCACTTCTACCGCGAGGGGGTTGGGCTGGTGTTTCTGAGGAGGGAGATGGCGGGAGAGGAGAGGAAGCAGACAGCAGCAAGCAGTGAACTACCTCGGGGGAGAGGGGTGTAGGTAGATAGCCGTCATCCCCGCGAAAGCGGGGACCCAGGTTCGTTCTTAGTAACATGGGTCCCCGCTTTCGCGGGGATGACTGTGGTGTACGAGCAGTTTCTGCTGTCTGCTTCCTGCTGTCTCTCCTTACCGCCTCCACGTTCCCGTCGTATCTCGCATCGTTGTGTCGGTGGGAGTGGTGACCGTGTCGGCCGGGGTGGTAGTGTCCGTCGGATGCATGGGGTTCATCGGATTCATCGTCGTGTCCGACGGATTGGTGGTCGTGTCCCTGGGATACTCGCTCGTCGTATCCATGGTCGTGGTCGTGTCCATGGTCGTCGTCGTATCCATCGTCGTGGACGTGTCCATGGTCGTCGTCGTATCCATGGGTGTCGTGGTGTCCATCGACGGTGTGGTGGTGGTATCCGATGGATACGCGCTGGGGTTCGACGGGTTTGTCAGCGTGTCCGAAGGGTTGGTGAGGGTGTCACCGGGGTTCATAGCCCCACTCCTGGACGGGCGAATCATGGCGTCCGGAGAGGCCGTGAAGCCGAGACCGAGCGCGCTCAGGACGTCGTTGAGCCGGTTGCTCTGGACCCCTTTCTGGTCACGTACACAGACCAGGCCTTCGTGAGTCTGATGACCGATCACGCCGTCGACAGGCCCGGCGTGGCAACCCGCGTCGTTTATCGCTTGCTGCAGCTCCTCAACCTGACTGGAGCTGAGCCCCATGTTACGCGCGCGCATCGCGCCGCGCGGGGACGTGTAGATACCTCCTTGCGACTCCACCGTAGTGGTGCTCGTGTCGGTGGTGGTATCGGAGCGGTACGTACTCGTGTCCGTGGTGTCCGGACGATTCATCATCGTATCCGCACGGCCCGTCGTGTCGAACCGATTCATCTTCGTGGTATCCGGGCGAAGCGTCATGCTCGTGTCCGAGCTAGTGGTATCCGTGCGGGTGGTATCTGTGGTATCGGAGCTCGGTGCACCGTTGAATTGTCGTAGGGAGCCCTCAGAGGAAGCCGCGTGGCCTCCGCTCCCTGCACCGGCGCCACTGGACCGCGCCGAAGCGAGCGACGGCGCCATTAGCAGCGCCGCGATCGCGATGAGCTTGTTCATCATTTATGCCTCCTACGCCTGTGCATCTCTCTCGAATCACCGTCGAGCTCTCCCGGCGGGAACCCTCTAGAGGGGCAATCTCCAGACCGCGGAGGAGCAGATGGGCAGGCGAGATGGAGGAGGACATGGCGGGATGCGAAGAGCGCCGGACTCGCGAACGAGTCCGGCGCTCTCTGCTGCTCTCCCAGCGTACTGCGTTACTTCATCAATGCGATGCCGATCACAATTCCGGCAGCTACGGCCGCGGCCGCGGCTGTGACGGCAACCATGGGGCTCATCGTGAGCGAGCGCTGGTACCATCGCGTGGTTCGGGGCGTCGCCGTCGGGAGTGATTCCATGATCTGCTGGTAGACGTACGCCGGCGTCTTCATTTCGCGCCGCACCTCCACTTCCTTTTCGATGCGGAGCCAGAAGTCCACATCGCGGGCGGTGTCGCCACGACGGACCGCGCTCTCCGGTACATCGCCGTCGAGCCATGCATTGATGGACGCCGAGGCATGCCCTTCGATGGGCACCTCGCGGTCCGCGGGCGGTCGCGCGGC
>DATCXG010000082.1:0-10340 GCA_036565945.1 Gemmatimonadaceae bacterium | reverse complement strand
CCGGTGAGCCTGGGACCGCCGCGCCGGCTTGTGGGCCGAGCACGAAGTCGTGTATGGAGCTGACCACCAGCATCGCGGCAACGGCACCCAGCTTGAACGCGAGAGCGTGCCCTTGGGGAGTGCGCCAGAACGCAGCCGATCCCAGGACGCCGTCCCAGAGCAGCCAGCCTCGGTAGTAGAGGTTGATCGTCCCCGTGGCGATGAGCAAACCGATCGCCCACCAGCCGACCAACCGGAAGCGGAGTCCGAGCTCCTGAAATAGCCGCTGCCTGACAGCGGGCGGATCCACCGCGCGCAGAGCCGGAGCCCCGACTACACCGAGGAACAACATGCCGCCGATCCACAGCATCGCGGAGAGCACGTGGATGCTGACGCTCACATAGTACAGCAATGGCACGGCTTAACGCACTGATCCAGGGCGGGGTGTGATCACCGCGAGGAAGACGCACTGCTCGTCGGGCGCCCGCATCCCGTGCAGTTCGTTGGGCGCGTACGCGGCCAACTCTCCGGCGCGGACGGCGCGCTCTCCATCGGGCCCGGACACGAAGCCGCTCCCTGAGACCACCGTGAGGATGACGGTCGACGTGGTAGAATGCGGCGAGACGTGTTGCCCTGCTTCCAACCGGAACACGACTATCCGCGCGTCCGGTGAATCGTGAACCAATGCAGTGGCCGGGTTGGTTGGCCGCGCAGCTACGGCGCCCGCCGCCAGTGCCCCAATATCGTACGTATTCATGCGCCGGCCACGGCCTGCTGCAGCGCCTTCACCAACTCGCCAAGAGCGATCTCATCGCGCTGCGCCGCCTCGGCGATGGAAATGCCGCCGCCACAACACGTGTCTATTCCAAAGCGATTGAAGACGCCCATCGTCGCCGGAAAGCGGGCGACTGCATCGTTCACCGTCAACTCGGTGTCGAAGTCGCCCTCGCCACGCGCGGCGGCATCGCCACGGAGATAGGTGTCGTTCTCCGATCCGCGGATTGCTGGATCGACGGGTGACTCGTAATGCATAACTCTCTCAGTTGTGGGCGTCCGCTGTAGGCATGGCAGGGCCTCCACTCGGGAAGTGCGTTCCCTTCCCGCCTGGGACGTCTATGGGATACTCGAAAGAAATGGGCGGCCGCGTCACTGCCAGGCGCCGGGCGCGATCATCCCGGAGTGCCACGCTGGATCCCACACAAGATTGGTCTCCACTCCGCAGACCCCCTCGACTAGCATTCCGGCGCCTTTTATGCCGTCGGTGATTATGCGCTCCATCGGGCAGCCGGGCGTGGTCAACGTATGAGTGATCACGGCAACATCGTCGCGGATCTCCACTCCGTAGACCAGACCCAGCGTAACGATATCGAGCCCGATCTCCGGGTCGATTACCGTTGAGAGAGCGCTCCAGAGCGGGCCGATCCTGGCATCGGATTCAGACATCGCAGCTTCAGACATCGCAACCTCCACGGATTAGTCGTTCGCGCTGCACGCGAGAGCCTCACGCGATTCCTGGTGGAACGTCGTGAAGTCTCGCTGCAGTGTCGCGCCGGTCGCGTGACGGTTGTCACACCCAGCCGGCAGGAAGAATACCCGACTTCGCTCGGCGACGTTCAGCGAGTCGGTCACATGCTACGCCTCGACTACGAGGTAGCCGATCGCACCCTTCTGTCCATGCCCGAAGGCATGGTTCACGAAGGGAAACTCGCCCGGGATGTCGCACACCAGCTCGAAGCACATCCCGCCGCCAGCGGGCACGGAGAATGTCTGCACGCCGTGGATCGCGCTCTCCGGCGGGGAGCCCAGATATACAGTGTCGAACTGCTCGCCCACGATATGGAACGCGCACGGCAGCGTGGGCCCCGCATCCAGGACCCAGAAGCGCACCCTGTCGCCAACCTTCACACGAATCGGGTCCCGGCTGTACTGATCGGGCCGCCCATTGAAGGCCACGAAGTCGGGCAGCGTGGAGAGCATCTTCGTATAGTCGAACGGTTGTGCGCCATTCACCGCCTTACCCAGATAGAACTCGCTCTGAACCAGTACGAATTCCTTGGCGCGTGGGAGCGGCTTACGCGGGGAGACGATGAGCGCTCCGAACATCCCCGCGCCCAGGTGCATGAGAACCGGCGCGGTGCCGCAGTGGTAGAGGAACGCGCCGGCGTAGCGGGGTTTGAAGGTGTACGAGATGGACTGCCCCTTCGCTACCGATCGAAAGGCGACCCTCGGGTCGATCTGCGCGGCATGGAAATCCATGGAGTGCGGGATATCCACTTCGTTGGTGAGGGTGAACTCCACCGTATCACCTACGCGGCAGTGTACCGTGGGGCCGGGAATGCTCCCCTCGAAGGTCCACCCCGCAACGACAGTGCGATCGGAGATACGGATTGGCACCTCACGCGCGTGCCAGTGCAGCCGGATGGTTCGCTCATCGGTGAGAGGCGGGAGTGCCGGGTCGAAGCGCTCGAGCGCCGCGGAGGCGACCGCTGTGGTGTCGTGCACGGCCGACCTGGTAGCGTGGTCCTCCCCTCTATGGAGCGTCGTATCGAGCTTGCTGTCCGGATTCCGTGCGTGACCGCGCTCGCGCTGTCCGCGCTCCGTCGTCTCTCGTTGCTCCTTCTCATCCGGTCTGCAGGCTATGAGCGCCCCGCTCATCCCGGGGATCACGAGCGACAGCGCCGAGGCGCGCCGCAGGAAGCTGCGCCGCGTACTCGGCGCCAGAGGCGAACCGAGATCGGGGGCCACCAAGACGTCTGGGTCGAACGGGAGCTTCGGGAGACGGTCGGCATCACTCATGTATTCATTCCTGGCCAGGAGTGTGAAAATTCCTACCCGTCCCGGCGCTCAGTGCGCCGGGACGCGAGGAAGGAGGGCGTATTGCCGTCAAGCGACGCGCGACGCGGCGTGCCAGAGGACCGCGGTAAAGTGGCAGACACTCCCCGCCACGACGAAGAGATGCCAGAGCATGTGCCCGTAGCGCAAACGGGAGTCAGTCGCATAGAACGCGACGCCACCGGTGTAGCAGAGCCCACCCGCGGCGAGCCACATCAGACCGGCGGGGGAGACATGGGTGACGAGCGGTACGATCGCAACGAGAATCAGCCACCCCATGGCCAGGTACAGAGCCGTGGAGAGCATGGGGAGGCGAAAGCCGATTGTGCACTTGCCCGCAATGCCGAGCAAGGCCAACCCCCAGATGACACCCAGAAGACTCCACCCCCACGGCCCGCGCAGCGCGCCAAGCAGGAACGGGGTGTATGTCCCGGCAATCAGCAGGTAGATGGCCGCGTGATCGACCACTCGCAGTACGCTCTTTGCCCGGCACACCGGCATCGCGTGGTAGAGAGTCGAAGCGAGGTAGAGCAGAATGAGTGTGGCTCCGAAGATGGCACCGCTAACGACCTGCCAGGGATCGTGGCGACCCACGGCCGTAACCACCAGCACAGGCAGCGCGGCAATGCTAGCCAGCAAGGCCGCGCCGTGCGTGACACTGTTGGCGATCTCCTCGCCCAACGACTGAGGACGTGCGACCATCACCTGCTCCGGGAGGACGGTAACGATATGAAGTCTAACGCGCGGGCATTGGCCGTGGTATCAGAGAGAAACGAACGATGGCGCGCGGCACTGAATCGCAGTGACGCGCGCCATCGCCGTCGTGCTCGAGATCGAGCGTATCAGTCGGTCAGAACGAACGTGACTTTCAGATTCACTCGATACGCCGAGATCTTTCCGTCATTGACGTCCACCTTCATCGACTTCACCCATGCCCCCTCGACATTGCGCAACGTCTTGTCGGCGCGGGCCAGCCCACTCTGGATCGCGTCCTCGAAGCTCGTCGTGGAAGTGGCGGTGATCTCCGTGACTTTGGCGACTGACATCGGCGCTCCTCCATTCATGAGATGATGACACGACCGCATAGCCGTCACGGCCACCTGCAGCGGAGCATGACGGAGAGCAGCAAGGTGCGCGCCACAGAGAACACTGACGATCAGGAGCCCGACGTCTCGGGGCGGCTGGCACGCGGTTGCAGGTACTTGTCGTACCATGCCACGTATCGCTCCAGCCGATCGCGCTTGAAGGTGGGGCGGCTGATGCCGTGGTGCTGTCCCGGGTAGATGATCATCTCCGTATCCACACCGAGGCTTCTGAGCGCCTGATACATCTGCTCGCTTCCGAGCAACGGTACGTTGAAATCCTTGTCGCCCCCCATGAACAGCGTGGGCGTCACGATCCGATCGGCGTGGAAGAACGGGTACGAGATCTTGAGCCAGGCGGCCTGGTTCTTCCATGGCGGTCCCAGCTCTGCGTCGTACTGCGCCACGTACTCGTCGGTACCGTACATCGCCAGCTGCAGTGAGCTCCCGGCGCCACTGACGGCCACCTTGAATCGCTTATCGCTGGCTATGGTGTAGTTCGTGAGGATCGCGCCGTAGCTCCAGCCGCCGATCCCCAGGCGCTCGGGGTCCGCGATGCCGAGGGCCACAACGCGGTCAGTCATGGCGAGGATGTCCCGCACCTCCCTGTTTCCCCAGTCGGCGAAGATGCTCGTGCCGTACTCGTCGCCGCGTCCGGTGCTCCCGCGATAATTGGCGGTGAAAACCACGTAGCCGTTCGCCGCGAAGAGCTCGCGCTCGAAACGGAATTCATACTGGTCCTGCAGGTTCGGTCCGCCGTGAATCCACAGAATCGCAGGATAGCGCTGCCCGGCTCTGAACGACGCCGGCTTCACGAGCAACCCGTTGACAATGGTGCCGTCCTTGCCGCGCGCCGAGATCCCCTCGGTAGTCGCGAGCTGCACGCCAGCCAGCCACGTATCGTTCTGGTGGGAGAGCTGGCGGAGCTCGCCGCCATCAAGGGCGAATACCTCAGGCGGACGCGTGGCTGTGCCCGAGAGCACCGCGAGCGATCCGTCAGCATCCTGCGACGGGGAGGTGATCACGCGCTCTCCCTCCACGACGCGCTCGACGCTGCCGCCCTTCGCACTCACGCGAGCGAGGTAGCGGACCCGGTCGTCGGCCACCGTGAACAGGATGCTCGAGCCGTCGGCGCTCCAGAGTGGAGTCGATATCGAGCGATCCAGCTTGGTGGTGAGAACACGCGGCGCCCCACCGTCCACCGGGACGACCGCGAGTCGACGCATGTTGTACGCCGAGTACTTCGGCTCGCTCCCCTGGACGTACGCGATGGTGCGTCCATCCGGACTCCAGGTGAGCGGGCCATCGTCGGGGCCGATGAAGGTCGTGAGCTTACGTGGTACGGCACCAGCTCTGGCACTCACCACGAACACGTCGCTGTTGCCTGTCCGGTCGGGATGCGGCCCGCGTGCGCTGACGAACGCGATGGACTGGCCGTCGGGCGACCACTCCGGGCTCTCATCGTCGAAGTCGCCGGAGGTCAGCTGTTCCACTTTCCTCGTCTGGAGATCGAACAGATAGAGGTGGCTGCGCAGCTCCCCGAGGTAACCATCGCCGTCGTTCTTGAAGTGATAGCGCTTCACGACTATCGGGCTCGGCGACTTCAAGGAGTCGGCTTCAGCCGGGTCCGGATCGGTAATCACGAACACGGCGCGCTCACCATCCGGCGACCAGGCGTACTCCGAGATTCCTCCCTCGACGCTCGTGGCACGAATGGCCTCTCCACCCATACGGTCGAGCAGCCATAGCTGCGCCCCAGACGCGTCACCACGCGACGAGAGGAACGACAGGTACCGCCCATCCGGGCTCCAGCGCGGCGCCGACTCGCTCTCAGTGCTCGACGTGACCTGCAGGGTGTGCGCGCCATCCCAGCTGGTCATCCAGATATGGCGAACGTTCCTGTCCTTCGCCGAGTCCACCGAGCCGACCGTGTAGGCAACCCATTTTCCATCCGGCGAGAGTTGAGGATCGCCGACGTCGCGGACGAGGTAGATATCGGATGCCTGCAGCGCGCGACGGGTCGCGGACTGGGCTGGGAGGTGCGGGATGAGCGCGATGGAAAGAATCGCGAGGCAACGCGTGGTGGAGATCATACGAACCGGCGCATCTCCATCGACTCCACGATGCGTCGGCCGGGCGCGCGCTCGACCGCCATCCGAACCAGCGTCGCCGCCACCGCGCGCGCGGGAATGGGCTTGTACCGTGCAGGCACCAGAAAAGCCAACCGCTTCGCCATCTCCTCGCCACGGCGGGGGCGGGCGCGATTGCCCATGAGAAGCGACGGTCTGACGATCGTCACGCTCTCGTACGGCAGTGCGAGTAGCGCTTCCTCCACCTCGCCTTTCACCCGATTGTAGAAGATCATCGACCGTGGGTTCGCGCCCATCGCGCTGACCAGGAGGAAGTGGCGCGCACCCTGCTCCAGGCCGATCTGCGCGATTGCAAGCGGGTAGTCGTGATCCACCTCGCGAAATCGCTGTCGAGAGCCAGCCTCCTCGAGGGTGGTCCCGATGGCACAGATTATCTGGTCCGCCTTCAACGATGCCGCGTTCTCGCGCAGGCGATCGAAATCGACCACGCGCTGCTCGAGCCGGCCTTGCTGATCCAGGGGCACCAGCTCCGGCGGAAGCGCCTGGCGCGAGAGCGTCGCAACCGTGTTGAACTCGGGAGTGGCCAGCAGCATGCGCAGGCACTCGCGGCCCACCAGGCCGCTGGCTCCAGCGAGAAGGATCGTACGCATTGTGGGGACTTTCGCAAACTCATCCATCGCTCAGTTTGGCCGCACGCGGTGCATACTGCAAGGCCTCCTCATAGCGGCCCGCGATCGCCGACTGACGTGTGTACCATCTGCGTGGGTAGTGCACTGTTGTCAAGCCCGGCGGGACCGGCCGTCAGGGCAAGCGCATCTAGCTCGCCCTGTGCTCGCAGGCGGCGAAAGCGCCACGCGCACCTCCACCGACTGCAGAGATGCGCTCAGGCTATCCCTGCACGGGCCCTGGCGCGTGCTATGACGGCGGCCATCACCTCCCGATGCTTCGTGAACGTATCATCCACCACCTGCAGCGTCGGGATCGCGGTTGGCCAGAGCGACAGCGTCTCATTGTCGAACCGGCCGAAGCCGGATTCATGCACGCCGCTGCTCCCGCGGCCTGGCGCGGGGGTGCTCAGATGCTGGAAGAAGTGTGCGTACTTCTGCCAGCGCGCGCCACCGCCAGCCTGGTATACGGGGATGAATTCGTAGAGCGCGTCATATGGCATCTCGCCCACGGCGACGACCTTGGGATACTTCTCACGCAGGTTGAGCACCAGCTGCCTGGTCCCCTCGTGCATGTCGCCGGTGGTGCTGTTCACATGGCCGCCCACGATGTCGAGGAAATAGGCATCGACGCCGAAGCGCTCGATCATGTCGGCGATCTTGCCCTCGAGCCAGTTGCGCCACTGGTCGGCGCCGAGGTTCATGTACGCAAGCCAACCGTCCTGATGGCGATCGTTGTTCCAATCGACCCAGTTCAGGTTGTACACGTCGCCGTCGATCTTGTGGGTCGCTCCCGCCGCTATCTGGTTCCACACGGGCAGCTTCCGATTGGCGGAGTTGGTGCCGTACATCGGCATCATCTTGAAGCCCAGCTTCTGGCCCTCGCTGATCAGACGACGGAAGCCGGCTTCACCGCCCATGCGCGCCGGCACCTGGTAATTGGGGTAATCCCAGTAGTAGCGCCCATCCCACGCCGCGAGGAAGACGAGCACGCGCTGTGGAGGAATCTGCGTCGCCATCCACCGGAGTATCTCCAGCTGGCTGGCGTAATCGTTGAAGATGAAGCCCGTGTAATGCATGCCATGCAGCGTGGTCACCATCGCGATGTCACGCATCCAGGCAGGGACGTCGGTGCGTTGCTCCCACGACCTGAGCTTGAATGCCTGTTCGATGTGCTCCATGTGCGGCTGCATCGCGCCCTCGAACGACGTCGCGTGCCCGAGCCGCCAGCGCGGGACGACCACCCTCTTGTCCTCACGCCACGCATCGTGCTCGTAGATCGCCTCGGTACGGAAGGCCCGCTCGCCGGCCTGGAAATAGTAGCGCTTGGGGCGTACGCGGTCGTCGAGCGTGGAGAGATATACGAAGTCCCTGTCCGATGCCTGCACGATCGCGATCGGCGTGTTCATGCTGATAGGGGTCCCCGCTCCATGCAGGTCGCCGGCGCCGAACGTATATCCGGCAAGCACGTCTCCCTCCCCGGGGTCCCTGAGCTCGCCACCGCCCACCGACACCTTGCCACGCGGGATGTCGCGGATGACAGTCGTCACAGTCCTGATCGGAATGTCCATCTCCGCGACGATGTCCCACTCGATCGTGGAACCCACCTTCCTGAACGTTGCGGTGAGCTTGCCAGGCGCCTTCTCCTGGCCCCCCGCCCAGACGAAGCCGTCGCCCGTGAGCTGCAGCGCATCGGCGTTCCCACTCGCTTTCATGCCCGCCCGCTCGAGCGTGTAAGTATTCTCTTCGGTGAAGATCAGGAACCCGAACCGATGATCCCCGAACACGACGGACGGCTCCGGGAAGTCGAAGCTGAACTTCATGTAGGAGCGGCCGCGCGGCGGGATGAACACCTCACTCGTGGACGACAGCTCGACGATGTCGCCAGGAGCGTAGATGTTCCGCGCGCGCACCGGTTCGGCCGTGACCGGTGCAATACCGGGGAACGCCTCCGGTAACGGCACGAGCGCGGACGCGCCCACGGCGCCCACTGTCTTGATCCAATCGCGCCGGGAGAATGCGTCGCTCATAGTAGGGCACCGCGCGGAAACTGGTTGGGCATGGGTTACCTGTCTCGGGTGAGTGGCCCGGGTGGGCCATAACTGACAGTCACGGTGTGGTAGTGGTGGATCGGTCCTGGTGGGTCTCTGAAACGGATGCTGTCGTTACGTTCTCTGCATCCGTCCCGCCTCTCGTCAGTGCACGCTGGACTCGTGTGCCTGGACGATCCTCCACCCCTCGGGGCGCTTTTCCCAGACCATCGTGACGACGAATTCGCCGGTCTGAAGCTGACCGTCAGGAAGCGTTCGGCTGGAAGCCAGTTGGTCTGTAACAACTACGACTTTCTGAGTGAGCACTGTGAATTCGGGTGCTCCGCGCTGGCTATAGACGACATCACTCTGGCCGCCATTCCACCACTTCAGTTGCAGAGCTCTCAGATTGTCCCAGCCCAGAGTCACATCGCCATTGTAGACGAAGACGAGATCTGGCTGCCTCAGGTAGTGCGCCAGAAAACGGTCGGTATCATGCGCGTTCGCTGCGAGCATCAACTCATCCAGTAGCGGCTCGATCTGCTGGCGCGGCGAGGGGAGCGCCGACTGTGCACTCGCCACTCCCGTGACCAATACGCACGCGAGGACGGCAGCGCTGAGCATCCTTCTCATGTGGCTTCTCGTGACTGTTTGGGGGGAATCTCCGGGAACCAGCGGCGCTGACGCCCAATCATTTATAGAAACGCCCGGAGCGCGCCCCCGGAAGGGCTCGGCGCGTCAGCGCGGCGTTTCCGACAGATGCCAGATCGCTGGAGTTGCCAACTCGACGCTGTTCCCCGCTGGATCGCGCAGATACAGCGAGCGTCCGCCGCTCGGCCAGACGACCTCCGCCTCCAGCCGTATCCCCGCCTCCGATAGGCGCGCACGCCAGGCCGGCATCTCGTGCTCGGCGATTCGAAACGCTGTATGACCCGGGCCGCTCGTCCCGTGCCTCGGCACAGCCGCGCCATTGACCTCGCTGGTTCCAGTACTCGTACGTGTCGGATTGAAGACCAGGAACATCGCATCGCCACAGCGGAAGAATACGTGCCGCTCTGGTTCGCGACTGAACACCTCGAGGCCAAGGACGTCGGCGTAGAAGCGCTCGGCCGCAGCGAGATCAATAGCATAGAGACAGGTCTCCAGTACCCCCGCTACCCGCACGATGCTCTCCCGATCATGTTCACGATTTCCTGTTCCTGGCGAGGGACCGGTAATATTCCTCGACCAGCGCCCTGAATTCCGGCGGAACATCGGCCGCCCCACCCAGCACCGGGCGCGAGGAATCGGTCGCGTCAAGCTTCCGGCGTAGCGTGAACTCGAACGACTTGAGCCCCTCGATCACCGACGACTGCAGGTGCTCTACCGCTGCCTGGTCCTCGTACGCCCCCTCCGCCTCGAGCGAGCGCATGCGAGCTATCGCGCGATCGAGGTCTCCCGTCTCCACACCTAGCCGACCCAGTTCCCGGCGCAGCGCTTCTGCATCCCGCCGCCGCTCGCGATACTCGCGCGCGAGCTGGCGCACGTCTTCGCCGCCCATGCCGCCGCCAGGCATCCCAGGGGCGGTGGTCGCACCACCTCCTCCCTGGGCTCTCGCGCCGCCGGTCGCGCCCTGGGTCGTCGCGCCGGGCTGCCCTTCCTGCCCACCGCGCGGAGCACCGG
>DATCXG010000068.1:0-6159 GCA_036565945.1 Gemmatimonadaceae bacterium | reverse complement strand
TTCGGCGTGGGGCCCGGCGGACTCGGCGTCTACCTCGACTTCGCGGACGCCATCAAGCGGCTCGGTGAGCAGACCATTCGCGAGCGCTATGGGAACCTCTTCGAGATGTACGAGCGCATCACGGATGAGGATCCGTACAAGGTGCCGATGCGGATCTACCCGGCCGTGCACTACACCATGGGCGGGCTCTGGGTGGACTACAATCTCATGAGCACCATCCCCGGTCTGCACGTGGCGGGAGAGGCCAACTTCTCCGACCACGGCGCCAACCGCCTTGGCGCCAGCGCGCTGATGCAGGGGCTTGCCGACGGCTATTTCATCATCCCGTACACAATCGGCGACTACCTGGCCACCAACAAGCTGGAGAAGGTGGACGAGAGCCACGCGGCGTTCAGGGAAGCCGAGCGCCGCGTGGAGGAGCGCACCAAGCGGCTGCTCGCGATCGATGGGAAGCGCACCGTGGACTCCTTCCACCGCGAGCTCGGGAAGGTGATGTGGGACTACTGCGGGATGGCGCGCGACGAGGCGGGACTCAAGTACGCTCTCCAGCGCATCCCGGAGATACGCGAGGAGTTCTGGAGCAATGTGAACGTGCCCGGGAGCGACGCGGAGCTGAACCAGGCGCTCGAGAAGGCCGGACGCGTTTCCGACTTCCTCGAGCTCGGAGAGCTGATCTGCCTGGATGCGCTCGACCGCCGCGAATCGTGTGGCGCACACTTCCGCGAGGAATTCCAGACCCCGGACGGCGAGGCGCTGCGCGACGACGAGCACTACGCGTACGTGGCCGCCTGGGAGTACAAGGGTGACGACAACGCTCCCGCGCTGCACAAGGAGCCGCTCTCGTACGAGTACGTGCACCTCGCGCAACGCAGCTACAAGTAGCCATTGCCGCGCGCGGGCCAGTATGACCGGCGCGCGTTGACAGTCAGGAGACCAACGACCGTGAATCTTACGCTGCACGTGTGGCGCCAGGCGGGACCCAACGCGGAAGGGAAGTTCGAGCAGTACCAGGCCCGCGACGTGAGCCCCGACATGTCGTTCCTCGAGATGCTCGACGTGGTGAACGAGGGGCTCATCGAGGGCGGCGGCTCGCCCATCGCCTTCGACAGCGACTGCCGCGAAGGGATTTGCGGATCGTGCAGTCTCATGATCAATGGTATCGCGCACGGTCCGCAGAAGGGCACGGCCACCTGCCAGCTCTTCATGCGCCACTTCAACGACGGCGACGTCATCTACATCGAGCCCTGGCGCTCGGTGGCCTTCCCGGTGGTGCGTGACCTCGTGGTGGACCGGAGCGCGCTCGACAGGATCATCGCGGCCGGTGGTTACATCACCGCGCCCACCGGCGGCGCGCGCGATGCCAACAGCATCCTCGTCGCCAAGACCGCGGTGGACAACGCCATGGACGCCGCGGCGTGCATCGGCTGCGGGGCCTGCGTGGCCGCGTGCCCCAACGGCTCAGCCTCGCTCTACACGGGCGCTAAGGTCTCGCACCTGGGGCTCCTCCCGCAGGGGCAGCCCGAGCGCGACCGCCGCGTGCTCGGGATGGTGGCGCAGATGGACGTCGAGGGCTTCGGCAACTGCACCTGGCACGGCGAATGTCAGGCCGCCTGCCCCAAGGAGATCAGCATCGATGTGATCGCCCGCATGAACAATGACTACCTGAAGGCGGTCTGGTCGGCGAAGAAGCAGCCGGAGAGCTGAGCCTGTCGCAGTGCTCGTGGCCTGATTGATGCGCCTCCTGACGTGGGAAGGTCACGCAGCCCAGCCAGGAGACGCCATGCCGGAGCGCAGTGAAGGATCCAGCAGCTTTCAGAACCCCGAAGCGGCGCAAGGGGGAGCGGACGCGGTGAACGACACTCCCACCGAAGCGTCGCACGGCGCCGGAATAGAGCAGCCTGTGACGGGCACGGCGCGGGCGCGCGTGAAACCGGGGAGCGGAGTGCCACTCCTCGGCTGGGTGCTCCTTATGCTCATCCTGCTGGTCGTCGTCGTGTTTATCGCCGGCATCTTCTGAGGCGCGAAGCCAGCTCGCCACAACAGACGCTCGAGCCCTCGCGCACATCTCCCCGAGCGCCCCGCCTGTAATTGGGCTGGGCGCTCCATCGGCCCACGCTTCTCTCGATTCAGTTTCGCCTCGCTGCTGCCGCGGCCCATTACAGAAGCGGCGGTGAGGCGTCCCATCTGTGACGCCAGCACTGGTCCACCTGGACTGCACGAGTACCGCTCGTCTCCACAACCGCCGAGCGGTTCATGCCCTCGCTCACCAATTCCCAGCCCGGATGCGAGTCTCGCTCATCTCTGTCTTCACCATCACCGCAGTCGTCACTGGTTGTCACTCGTCCGACTCCACCTCGCCGCGCGAGGTCCGTATACCAACGACGCTTGCCATCCACGCCGGCGACGGTCAGAGCGCGGTCGCTGGCACCGCCGTCCCCATCGCGCCGGCTGTCCAGGTCACCGATTCGAGCGGACTCCCGGTTCAGTTCGTTACGGTTCACTTCAGCACCGCCGTGGGTAGCGGGCATCTTACCGACTCGGTGCAGACCACTGACGGCGAGGGAGTCGCAACGGTCGGAAGCTGGACGCTGGGCGGCGAGCTGGGGATGAACCGGCTCTTGGCCAGCGTGAATGGCCTCCCACGCGTCGAGTTCCACGCCACGGGTACGAGCGGGCCGGCTGCATCGCTCGAGGTGGTGAGCGGCGACGGGCAGACCGGGCTCGTCGGATCGATCCTCGATGGGATCTCTTTTCTGCTCACCGATGCGCATGGAAGGCCGGTGTCCATCCCCACGCAGGCGGCTTTCCAGGTGTTTCGTGGCGCTGGCATCATTGGCTCGCCCGAGGCGACGACCGAGCCTGACGGAACCCTCCGCCTCCCCCGATGGACGCTCGGGCCTGTCGGAGGCGTCAATGAGGTGAGAGTCACGGTCGCCGGGGTGCCGCCGATCGTGGTATCCGCTAGGGCAGTGGGATTCGCGCTGCGAAACGTGGTGGCCGGCGGCAATCACAGCTGTGGGCTGAGCGCGGAGGGCGCCGCGTACTGCTGGGGTGACAACGTTGCGGGCCAGCTCGGCGATGGCACCACTACATCGCGCGCCCGGCCCGTCGCTGTCACCGGTGGCGATGATTTCATCGCGCTGGCTGCAGGCGACCGTCACACGTGCGGGCTGAGAGTGGATCACTCGATAGTCTGTTGGGGCGCGAACGAATCCGGCCAGCTGGGCAACGGTACCATCGCACCGAGCACCGCTCCCACGGAGGTGGCTGGCGGCCAGACCTTCGATGCGCTAGCCGCGAGCGGAGACCATTCGTGCGCCATCAGCTCCGAGGCCAGCGCGAGAGTCTTCTGCTGGGGGAGCAACGGCTCGGGCGAGCTGGGGAACGGCTCGCTCTCTCCGAGCTCATCACCTCTGCCCATCCTGACCGTGGGCAACGTCGTTACCACGACCGGTGGGCCGCTGGCCCTGAGCGCGACCGCTACCTGCGTCCTCGCTCATAGCGACGAGGGAGGCGACATAGTTCATCTCGCCAGCTGCTGGGGACGTGTGTATCACTCCGACGGGAGCACGACGACTACGCTGACGCCAACCGTGTTCTCCTCCGCCCTCAACGCCTACTCGATCGCGGCTGGAGGTGAGCACTTCTGCGCGGTGGAGGCGGATCTGACAGGCTTCACACTTGGAGGAGCAGTGTATTGCTGGGGAAGGGATGCACTCGGCGCCGGCTTGGGCGCTCCGAGCGACGTCCCCTTACATGCCCTCGACCGCACCTCGACCGACGACCGCTTTGGATTCCTCGCTCTGGGAGGAGCACACTCGTGTGTGTCGTGGCGCTCGAGGGGAGCTCAGTGCTGGGGGGAGAACGGCGCGGGCCAGCTCGGGAGTGGGACTACCGACGATCAGCAGACTCCGGGGCCTGTGATCGCCGAGCCACCGCAGCCGGGCGGCGCGCCACTCTCGAGAAATGTGTTCAGCCAGATCGCCGCCGGGAACGAGCATAGCTGCGGCGTCGGCCAATCTGGGTTACCGCTGGCGGGGCCTGTGCTCTGCTGGGGGAAAAACGCCGCCGGCCAGTTGGGCAACGGCACTACCACCCCACGACTCTATCCTACGGCGATATCGCCTCCAGAGCCAATCGTCCCCTAGATCCTCGGCAGCGTCACCCCTCGCTGGCTCTGGTACTTCCCCTTCTTGTCCCGGTACGACGTCTCCGGCGGCTCATCCCCCTCGAAGAACAACACCTGCGCGATCCCCTCGTTCGCGTAGATCTTGGCCGGCAGCGGCGTGGTGTTCGAGATCTCGAGTGTCACATGTCCCTCCCACTCGGGCTCGAAGGGCGTGACGTTGGTGATGATCCCGCAGCGCGCGTAGGTGGACTTGCCGACGGTGACCGTGATTACGTTCCGCGGAATCCGGAAGTACTCCACCGAGCTCGCGAGCGCGAAGCTGTTGGGCGGCACGATGCAGATGTCGCCCTCGAACTCGACGAACGACCTGGGGTCGAAGTTCTTGGGGTCGACTATCGAGTTCAGGACGTTGGTGAAGATCCGGAACTCGCGCGCTACGCGCATGTCGTAGCCGTAGGAGCTGACGCCGTAGGAGATGACGCCTTCGCGCACCTGGTGGTCCTCGAAGGGCTCGATCATCCCGTGCTCGGCGGCCATGCGGCGGATCCAGCGGTCAGACTTTACGGACATGAAAATGGCTAGGCTGAAGAGGGGAAAAGCTGCGGGGCAGGGTGCTGCGCGACGGCGCGCAATCTACGCGCGATGTCCGCACGCCGCCACGTTGACACTCTCACGTGCGTCAAGATAACTTTGTTTTGCTGCAGAACGTGAATTTTTTCACGAGCCTGGACCTGATTGCACCTCTCTGGGAGCCGATGGGTCGAGATTACTTTCCAATACTGATGCTGCTGGGCTTCGTGGCGATCAACGCCGTCATGATGCTCGCCCTCTCGCACTTCTCGCTCAGACCTCGCCCCACCCAGGTCAAGAGCGCCCCTTACGAATCGGGAATTCCGGCGATCGGCGACGCCCGTCAGCGCTTCTCCGTGAAGTTCTACATGGTCGCGATGCTCTTCATCATCTTCGACATCGAGACCGTTTTCATGCTCCCGTGGAGCGCCTACTACCGCCAGCTCTCCTGCAGCGCGCCACTCGTGGGAGATGTGTGCCCCGCCGGCCACATCTCCTTCTTCGGGCTCGGCGAGATGCTCGTCTTCATAGCGATCCTCGCCGTCGGCTTCATCTACGTCTGGAAGAAGGGAGCGTTGCAATGGGATTGACCGCCAGCCCCGAGCGCTCGGTCGCTACTTACGACCCTGGCTCCCAGGAAAGCTGGGTAGCCACTCGCCTCGATTTTCTGGTCAACTGGTCGAGGGCCAACTCGCTCTGGCCGATGCCATTCGGCACGGCCTGCTGCGCCATCGAGTTCATGGCCACCGCCGCTACGCGCTTCGACCTCGCCCGCTTCGGCATGGAGCGCATGAGCTTCTCACCGCGGCAGGCGGATGTGCTCATATGCGCGGGGCGCGTCCCCTTCAAGCTGGCCCCGGTGATCCGCAGGATCTGGCAGCAGATGCCCCAGCCCAAGTGGTGCATCTCGATGGGCGCCTGTGCCTCCTCCGGTGGCATGTTCGACAACTACGCGGTGGTGCAGGGGATCGACACGATCATACCCGTGGACGTCTACGTCCCGGGGTGCCCACCGCGCCCCGAGGGACTCATGTACGGAATCATGATGCTCCAGGAAAAGGTGAAGCGCGAGCGGATGTCCGATAACGCCATCCGTCACGAGATGAACCCCGATCCCACGAGCAAGCTCTACATCCCTCCGCAGGCGATCGACGAGCTCTCGGAGCCATTCGGAAACTCGGTGCACCAGACACGGTCGGGGCTGTGAGCACGCCATTCACCCCAGTAATCGCGGGAAGCGCGGCCCCGGGAGCGCCCACGCCGGTCACTCCCAAGCAGGTCCGCTACAGCGGCGGCGAGGCCAACCCATCGTTGGCAGCGCTCCGGGACCGCTTCGGCGACGCAGTTCGCCGGGTCGATGTCGTTTGGGGAGAGACCACTGTCTATGTCGATCGTGCTCGCGTGCTCGAGATCATCCAGTGGCTGCACGACGACCCGGGCCAGCAGTACGACTACCTCTC
>DATCXG010000067.1:0-7295 GCA_036565945.1 Gemmatimonadaceae bacterium | reverse complement strand
CGCCGGATCGGCCGCCGCGGTGACCGCGCGGCCCAGCACGAGGTACGACGCGCCAGCGGCGACGGCCGCCGCCGGAGTCGACACCCGCCGTTGATCGTGCGTCTCACCACCAGCGAGACGGATCCCGGGAGTGAGCAGCTTCAGGGAATCCCCGTGTCGCGCCCGGATGGCCGCTGCCTCCGCGCCACTGCAGACGACTCCGAGTGCACCCGCCGAGCGCGCGATGTCGGCAAGGCGGAGCGCTTCCTCAGTGACATCCGCCACGGTTCTGCCCCACGTCGCCCCCAATGCCGCGGCGTCCAGCGACGTGAGGACGGTGACGGCGAGCACGCCGCAGTGCTCCCCCGCCCCCTCCACTGCCGCCTCGATCATCTCACGACCACCCGCAGCGTGCACTGTAAGCAACCGCACTCCCAGCGCCGCCGCGCTGCGCGCCGCGCCACGCACTGTTGCGGGGATATCGTGGAATTTGAGATCCAGGAAGACGTCGCGTCCCCCGCTCTCTTCCCGACCACCGGTGCCCGCACTCAGAGCGCGAACCACCGCTGGGCCAGCCGCCGTGAAGAGCTCGCTACCCACCTTCACAAAGTCGCAGGCTTCTCCGAGCCTCGTCGCGAGCGCCAGGGCCCTGTCCAGCGAAGGCACATCGAACGCCACGATCACGCGAGCGCTCATGCCGGCCACTCCAGGCGTCCGGTGATCTCGGCGATGGATCCAATTCCCTCGCGCTCGCACCAGCGCAGTAGGTCGCGCGCTATCCGCTCGGGGGCGCGCGGGTCGCGAAGTGCTGCAGTTCCCACTCCCACGAGGGACGCTCCAGCAATCAGGTACTGCAGTGCATCCGCCGCCGACGCCACTCCCCCGATCCCGAGGATGGGGACGCGCACAGCGCGGTGCACCTTCCAGGTGGCCAGCACACCAACTGGCAGAAGCGCCGCGCCGCTCACCCCACCAGTGCCGAAGCCGAGCGCTGGGCGACGCGTTCCGACATCCACCACGAGACCCGGGAGAGTGTTGACCAGCGTTATCCCGTCCGCGCCGGCGTCCACCGCGGCGCTGGCGCTTTCGGCTATATCGCGAAGCACCGGGCTCAGCTTCACGAACAGCGGCCGCTTCGTTGCCGATCGGGCGCCACGCACCACGTCCGAGAGCGTGCAGAGATCAGCGCAGAACTCCAGCCCGCCGCGCTCCACGTTCGGGCAGCTGACGTTCAGTTCGAAGCCATCGATGCCCGGGGCATCGTCCAGGCCGGCAACCACTGCCGCATAGTCCTCCACCACATCGCCCACCACGTTCACGAAGACCCGGGCACGGTGGACATTCTCGGCAAGCCAGGGTAGGTCGGCACGCCGCACGGCCTCGAGCCCGGGGTTGGCGAGCCCCACGGCGTTGATCATCCCACCCGGGAACTCGGCCACCCGGGGAGGGCGCGCGCCATGTCGCGGCAGACGGCTCACCGCCTTGGTGACCAGTCCACCAAGGGCATCCAGCTGGATGACTCCCGCGATCTCGCGACCGAACGCTGCCGTCCCCGCGGCCAGCACCACCGGGTTCTGAAAGTGGAGCCCGGCCGCTTCGACCGATATGCGTGCGTTCGGCAGCGAATCCTCGCTCACCGTGGACGGGCGCCCCGCCACCCGCCCACGCATGTAGGTGCGACGTTCATCACGGAGTGGAGCTCCCTCCGGCAACTCGGCGCTCGTAGTGGTCGAGGTACTCGACAGCTGCGTCTGCGATCGCATCAGCGATCTCTCTCTGGTGGGTGGGGCTCCTGAGGAACTCGGCTTCGGCCGGGTTGGTGCCGAACCCCAATTCCACGAGAACTGCTGGCATGTAGGCGGTGATGAGCACGATGAAACCGGCCTGTTTCACTCCGCGACTCGGACCCGGCTCCACGGATCCGAGCCGAGCCTGGATGATAGATGCCAGCTCGCTCGACTCGCGCAGATGCTCGTTCTGCGCCATGTCGTTGATGATGAAATTGAGGGCGTCGTTCTTCGCGGCCTGCGCGCCGGTCTCGAAGCGGACCGACTCGTTCTCCATCTTCTCCACTCGCTTCGCGTCTTCTGTCTTCGCCTCTGCCAGGAAGTAAGTCTCGAACCCCCTCGCGGCAGATGGCCGCTTCCACCCAGGGTTGGCAGCGTTGATGTGGATGGAGATGAAGAGATCGCCCTGCCGCTCGTTGGCGATACGACCGCGATCGTAGAGATCGATCAGCGTGTCGGCAGTGCGCGTCATCACCACGTCCAGGCCTCGCTCGCGCAAGGCGGTCGACAGCCGCTTCGAAACGGCCAGAGTGATGTCCTTCTCGCGAATCTTCCACTTGGTACCGATGGGTCCCGACATCCCATTGTCACGTCCGCCGTGTCCGGCGTCGACCACCACTCGCCGCTGACGTCGCGTGCGCACGGTTGAAGAGCGATCAACCGGCGGATCCATAGCGACAATGCCAGCCGGCACGGTCGCCGCCTCCGAACCTGCCCGCGCCACTGGCGACGACGGCGTAGCGACAGCGAGCTGGAGCGCGAGAACGATGGCCCCCGTCATGACACTCACCTGGTCCGGGCGGCGCGCGCCATATCGCGCTCATCCTCGCGCCGCTTCTCGTCGACGCGCTTGTCGTGGAGTTTCTTCCCTCTGGCCAGCGCTAGGGACACTTTGGCCTTCCCCCGAGTGAAATGGAGATCGAGCGGAATCAGGGTCAGCCCCTGCCGCTCCACTGCACCTATCAACTTGCGGATCTCTTTCGCGTGAAGGAGAAGCTTACGGGTACGCGTCGGATCGTGGTTGAACTGATTCCCCTGCTCGTACGGAGCTATATGGGCATTGATCAGGAAGATCTCTCCACCGTTCAGTACCGCGTGAGCATCGGTGATGTTCGCCTTGCCAGCCCGGAGCGACTTGATCTCCGTCCCGGTGAGCACGATGCCTGCTTCCCAGGTATCCAGGATGTGATAGTCGTATCGCGCGCGCTTGTTCCGCGCGATGATAGCCACTCCTTCCTGGTCGACTCGGGGCATCGTCGGGGTGGCGTGAAGCTCGTTGGGGGAAACGGAGAGGGCGAAGCAGTAGGGCCGGCCGCCTCGGGCCGTGCACCGAGTCCATGCCCCGTGCACTGTTGCAAACGCAAATTAGGCGCGCCCGCATCTACAGGCAACACGACGCAGCACACCGCGTTGACTTTGATACAGGCTAGCAGTTAGTTTCTTCGACTGCGCCGGAACTTTGCTCGGCGACGCTCGGGTGGTGAAACTGGTATACACGCAGCGCTCAGGACGCTGTGGCCGCAAGGTCGTGCGGGTTCGAGTCCCGCCCCGAGCACTTTCCTGTTGTCTCCCCGGACTGCACTTCCCTCCTCCGGGTCAACGCCCTGATCAGCGTCCCGTGTCAGCGCCGATGTGCGCGCGCGACCTGCCCTGCTGGGTCTTCCGGCGGCACGGCGTCACCGAAGCTCTCGCGCAACGCGTCGTTCGCCTCCCCCAGGTAGCCGATCAGCAGCTTCGCGCCGCGCAGCACCGTCTCGTCCTCACTGGCGTCGCGGCGGCCCGCGAACTCCAGGAGCGCGCGTCCGAGATGCCACTCCGCTCCCGCTCCCTCACGATTGGCAAGCGCCTCGCCATAGGCGCTGAGGCGGGCGTTGAGCTGGCGCTCCACCACGCGCAGCTTCCCTGGCGCGATGGCCGGGTCGTGCACCAGGAATTCCGAAAGGGAGCGCGCTACGAGCGACGCCGTGCGGTCGTCGAGGGCATCTCGCTGCGCAGAGAGCAGTCCCAGAGCGCGGCGCGCGTAGCGCAACTCCCACCGGGCGTGGTCCAGATCACCGCCCGTGGCAGTGGCAGCGAGCCAGGCCACGTCGTCTGGCGCGGGTTCCGCGCTCAACGCGGATACGAAGGCGTCGGCCCGCGCCTTCTGCGCCCGTTCCTCCGCCCAGCGACGCCAGAAAATCATACGAGAGAGAGAGCCTGCGGGATTGGAGGGACGGGTGACCGATGAGCGGGGCTCGCTCTCACCCCTGCAGCAAGGGCAAGCCTACTCGCTCTCGCACCACCGCCTCATCATCGAGAAGATCGGAGAGCCGAACGCTCTCGAGGACATCGTCGATCTTGCTCTGCAGCAGCAACCAGACTGGCCGGATGCTGCACGAGTGCGAGGCTGAGCAGCGCTCATCACTCACCGGATGCGAGACGCAGTGCAGGTCGAAGGTGGTCAGCTCGGTGGCGGCGATCACCTGCCGTACGGAGATGTCGGTCGCGGGGCGCGAGAGCATGTAGCCCCCGTGTGCCCCGCGCACGCTGTGCACGATATCCGCGCGACGCAGTCGCAGCAGGATCTGCTCGACGTAGTCGGTTGGCAGGTGCTCGCGGGAGGCCATGTCGCGCCCCGTTATGGGCCCCTCTCCCTCCCGCTTCGCGAGGTGCAGCGCGCAGATCAGCCCGTATTCCGCCCAGGTAGTTATCCGCATATCTGGAGCATAGGTCTGGAAGCGCGGGAGGACAAGAGATCCGCCCCGCGCTCGCTCGTTGCCGCCCTTACTTCCCGCTGCCCAGATGGGCGCCCGGTACGCCGATCTCCGTCATCCGGGCGAGGTCCAGAATGTCGTCGGCCTCTTCATCCGGGAGTACATGCTCGCGGTGAACGAGGTCGCGAATGAGGACATCCTCGTGCACCGACTGCTTGCTCAGCTCCGCGGCACGTGCGTAGCCAACCCTCGGAGCCAGGGCCGTAGCCAGAGCGGCCGAGCGCTCGACCAGATACTCACACTGCTCCCGGTTGGCCTCCAGACCGCTCACACAACGCTCTGTCAGCGAGGTGATCGCGTTGGTCAGGATCAGCATGGACTGCAGCAGGTTGTGCGCAATGACCGGCATCATCACGTTGAGCTCGAGCTGTCCGTGCTCGGCGGCGATCGCAACGCAGGTATCGTTGCCTATCACCTGGAAGCAGACCTGGTTGACCATCTCGGCGATCGATGGATTGACCTTGCCCGGCATGATAGAGGAGCCCGGCTGGACCGCGGGAAGCAGGATCTCGTTGATTCCGGTGCGCGGGCCGGAGGCAAGGAGCCGCAGGTCGCTGGCAATCTTGCCGAGATCGAGCGCCAGCGTGCGGAGTTGCCCACTGAACCCGGCGACATCTCCCATACTCTGCATGAGTTGAATCCGGTCCTCGCCAGCGCGCAGAGTGAGCCCGGTAATTTCCTGCAGGTGCTTCACCATGAGCCTCGGGTATTCCGGCTCCACGTTCACCCCCGTCCCCACCGCGCTGCCACCGATGCCGAGGTCGCGCAGATCATCGGCAGAACGTTCGATCCGCCGGATGTTGCGATCGATGGTGTGGCCGTAGGCGCGCAACTCCTGGCCCAGGCGAATGGGCATCGCGTCCTGCAGGTGCGTGCGCCCCGTCTTGATCACGTCGTCAAACTCGCGCCCCTTCGCCAGGAAGCTGTCGCGCAGTGAAGACAGAGATTCGACGAGCCCGCCGAGCATGGCCAGCGCGCCCAGCCGGATAGCGGTGGGAATCACGTCATTGGTGGACTGCGCCATGTTGACGTGATCGTTCGGGTGTACGGGCTTGTACTCGCCGCGCGGGGCGCCCAGCACTTCGTTAGCGCGGTTCGAGAGCACCTCGTTCACATTCATGTTGTGCGAAGTACCGGCACCAGCCTGGTAGACGTCCACGACGAACTGGTTGCGATGCTCGCCGGCCAGCACCTCATCCGCCGCGCGGATGATGGCGCGGGCCAGCTCCGGCGCGAGGCGGCCGGTCTCCTCATGCGTCAGGGCCGCGGCCTTCTTGATCCAGACCGTGGCCGTCACGAACATCGGCGAAGGGCGAAGGCCGCTGATCGGGAAATTCTGCATGGCGCGCACGGTCTGGATGCCGTAGAGAGCGCCCGCCGGCACCGCGAGCTTGCCCAGTGGATCCTTCTCCATGCGTGTCTGCTCTGACATCGTTCATTCCTCCCGGGGGGATACCATGTTACTTCAGTTTTCAGCGCGTGTGTGCGCGCTGGCGAGGTGCTAGTTATCGGTGAACGTGGGCGGGTTGATCTGGACCTGGTTCGTGACATGCAACACCACGTCCTGCTGGCTCCGGATCAACGTGGCCCAGCGAAAGCCCACGATCGATTGTGCTTCCGCGGGGGAAGACGCCCACCCGTCGGTCACAAAACCGGGGATGTCGAACTCGCCGTCATCCCTGAGATCGCAGTTGAGCGACTTGTTCGGAGTAGCGCTCGAGTCCGATGAGTAGAGGAACTGTAGCCTCACGCCTCCTCCCGCGCTGCCCACGGGCGACCATGACAGATGCAGCTCGTTGGTTGGTTTCCGTTCCACCGCTGCGAGGGTAAGTGGCTCGAGCGTTCTTATCTTGATCGTATCGGCAGGATAGCCACTCGGATCGCCCGGTATCTCGAACGTCACGTCGCTGCCCGGAGTGAAGGGAACGAACCCGCCCCCCGGCACCACGTAGATCACCGTACCCACCGAGTTGGTCACCGGGCGCAGTACCGTATCGGCCTTGTCTGTGGTCATGGCGATCGACTCGCCAGCGTTGAGGTTGTCGAGCTTCCTCAGCACGCCATCCACTGGCGGCGCGTAATCGGCCTCCACGCAGTTGTCGGGCACGGCGGCGCTGTTGGGAAGTGCGATCTGATCGTTCGCCCCTGGCTGGAAGAACAGCGCGTTGACATCGAGCAAGGCATTATCGACTGCGCCGCTCTGGTTGACAGTGAACAGGCCAAGACGCCTGTTCGTGGGGAGATCCGTGGACAGGTTGCATCCCGCGAGCGCAAGCGCACCGATGGCGATCAGACCACGTGTCAGTTGCATACTGTTTCTCCTCTGGTACGGCCAGCACGCGCCACGTGTATCTGAGCGCGCTGCACGAACCGGTTGAAATGACCTGACCGAGCGATCACGCTCGTCACCTAGACAATCTGCGCGGCTTCTCCGCGTGGTGCCAACTTCCCCACGCCCGTTCCCTGAGGTTCCTGAACCAGCGTGGTCGGTCCAGTGATGGTGCTCATCGGCTACGGGTGGACGCGATGTATCGGACGCCCGCCATCAGCGCCACCAGCGCCAGGATCATCGCCAGACCCACGAGCAGTACCGACAGGATATGCAGTCGACCGAATGTCGAGCGAAGCGGATCACCCATCGGTAGTGCCTCGAGCGACGTGCGCAATCTATCCATGCGCGGGATCAGGGCGAACTGCACCGTGGCACACAGCGCCGCCGCGCCCACCGACGAAGCGAGCCGCGCCGTACGTCCGGCAGCGTCTCGTGGCTCGCGCA
>DATCXG010000038.1:0-6940 GCA_036565945.1 Gemmatimonadaceae bacterium | reverse complement strand
GTCTGCGAGACCGCCGCGGCTATTCATCAACTCTCCTCTTCCCAGCGGCACCGCATCCGGCGCCAGGAACTGCCTCAGTGCGACATGGTGGCGAACTGCTTGGGGACGCCCACCTGGATCATGCCCACCGCGCCCTTCTCTGCATCGGCGAAGCTGTGGGTCACGAAGGCGTAGATTCCCTCGCCACTCCCGTCCTTGTCGAAGACCGTCTCGAACACGACACCACCGCCAGCTGGCACCGAGTAGGTCTGGATATCCTCGAGCACGTGGTCCGGGTTGCCGTCGGGATAGACCCGGTCGAAGATGGCACCCACAATGTGGAAGTCGCTCTGGAAGCTGGGGCCAGCGTTCACCACGAAGAACCGGACCCGGTCACCCACGTCGACCTTGAGCGGGTTCGCCTTGTACTGGAAGGCGCGCCCATTGAAAGTCACGTAGCTGGCCTGCTTGGCCATGGCTGCTGGCCAGTCTGGCTTCGCGCTCGCTGCCGTCATGCTCTTCGAATGGTCCATGTGCGGCACGTCCGCCTGATCCTCGCCCTCGTGCTCATCGCTGGCCGGCTGGGTGTAGAATTCGCTCTGCACCAGGACGAATTCCTTGTCGGCCTTGGTCCCCCACCCACCCCGGGGTTCCACGATCATCGCGAAGTACATTCCCTGCATCATGTGCATGGTGACCGGCGGTGTGCCGCAGTGCACGAGGAACGCGCCCGCGTCACGAGGGGTGAACTCGAACGATATCGAGTCGTTTGCGACGATCGTGCGGTATGCAACGTTCGCAGGGATGCGCGCGGCGTGAAAGTCGATCGAGTGTGGCATGCGGGTCTCGTTCACCACTTTCACGCGCACCTTGTCACCAACTCGCGCGTGGATGACGGGACCTGGCACCGTGCCGCCGAAGGTCCATCCCTCGTACGTCACACCGTCAGCGATCTGTAGCGAGACGTCAGTGATCGGGATGCGGTACTCCTTCACGTCGGCGTCCGATACGGGCTGGAGCGCGGCATCATAGGCCGGCGTCGTCGCCGTGACGGCTCTGGCGAAATCGATGTGCTCCACTACCGGCTTTCGCCCGGCTCCGAGCATGGCGGCGGATCCGATGACGATCGCGGTGAATGTGGCGAGCGAGGCGATCATCCTGGTGGTGCGCATTCTTTCGGCAGTCATTGCTCAGTCTCCGGTACGGGCCGTCGAACTCCCTCATTGGTGACTTGAATCTGGGCTCGTCGGTGTGCCGGATCAGTCGGGAGAAGCTGGAACTTTGATGGCTGTAAAACCGGACCTCATGTGATCCATCCGCGCACGGCGTGTAGGGGTTTCCTTGAGGGACGGTGCTTACGGGCGGGGTAAGCTTGGCTGGGCGCTGTGGCTGGCGTGCACCGAGAGGCCGGGGGCGCTACCTTTCTGACGCCAGCCAGCTCAGCTCATGGCCGCCTCGGGATCTGCGACCTGCTGGCGCGCGAGGCACCGAAGCCAGCGTCCCGATTCATACGCGTTTCCGAGAGTCCGACAAACCGACCCCCCCCATGCCAGACCTTGCCGATATTCTTGCCGCGCGCGAGCGCATCGCCGATGCGGTCGTCCGCACACCCGTTGTTCCGGCGCTCGCCCTGCGCGACCGGTTGCCCTGCCAGCTCTTCCTCAAGCTGGAGAATCTGCAGCGCACCGGGTCGTTTAAGGACCGTGGCGCGCTGAATCGACTGCTCGACCTGACCGAGGAGGAGCGTGCCCGCGGCGTCGTCACGGCCAGTGCTGGCAACCACGCGCAGGCCGTCGCTTATCACTGCGGCCGGCTCGGGATCGCGGCGCAGGTGGTGATGCCGGAGCACACTCCGCTCATCAAGGTGATGAATACGCGTCGTCTGGGCGCGAAGGTGAGCTTCTGCGGAGCCACGCTATCCGACGCGATGGTAGAGGCGCGTCGCCTCGAGGCCGAAGAGCATCGCGTGCTGGTCCACGCTTTCGATGACGAGCGTGTGATTGCCGGCCAGGGGACCATCGGGCTGGAGTTGCTGGAGCAGCTCCCGGAGCTCAGTGCCGTGGTGGTGCCGATCGGCGGAGGCGGGATGATCTCGGGGATCGCGGTGGCGCTACGCGAGCAGCGCCCGGACATCAGGGTGTTCGGCGTGGAAGCGTCCGCGGCGGCTTCCGCGAAAGCATCCCGGAGTGCGGGCCACGTGGTGAAGATCGAGACATCGGAGACACTCGCGGACGGCATCGCGGTGAAGCGAGTGGGCGAGCGTACCTTCCCGATCATCGAACGTTACGTGGACGACATCGTCTCCGTGGACGAGGGGCAGATAGCTGATGCGGTGCATCTGCTGCTCGAGCAGCAGAAGACGCTGGCCGAGGGTGCCGGTGCCGTACCGCTAGCGGCGATACTGGCGGGCCTGCTCCCGCTCCGCCCGGACGACGTGGCCGTCATGGTTCTATCGGGCGGGAACATCGACGTCAACATGCTCGAGCGAGTGATCGACCGCGGTCTGGTGGAGGGTGGCAGGCTCGCGCGGCTGGCGGTGACCGTGCGGGACCGTCCCGGCCATCTCGCGCGGCTGACGCAGCTCGTGGCAGAGGCGGGCGCGAATGTCCTGGAGGTTGCCCACCGTCGCGAGTTCGCCGACATCTCCGTGCGCGATGTGGAGATCGAGATGTACCTGGAGACGCGCGGCCGCGATCACGTCGCCACCGTCATCGCGCTCCTCGAGAGCAACGGGTTCGGCGTCGTGGAGGCCGTCTGATCACTCGGCGATGCGCAGGCGCCGTGCTGAGCTGATCGTCGGCAAAGCTTCGGTGCGCGCTCCCGGAACAGCGGTGAACCGCCGAGACGCGGATGACGGCTGAACTGCTGAACTAACCAACTGCTTACCTGCAGCACAGAGAACTGCAGGAGAACGGCAAGCGAGAACTGCAAGAGAGAACTACAACGGCAACTGCCGACTGCGACGGCTAAGAGCAGTAAAGCTTGGGGAACTGCTCGAACCACGGAGGCACGGGGACACGGAGAAAAACGAAAAGCTTTGGGAACTGCTCCACGGTTCCGTGTCCGGGCGCGACACTCGAGACTCCTGACAGCCTCCGGCTCCCGCTCGCCTCGGCGCGATGAGGCTCGGATGCCATCCCCAAAAAACATTCGCCGTTGCCGTTGCCTTGTCGTTTGCAGTTGCAGTTCCCTACGTGTCCCCGTGCCTCCGTGGTTCAAGCAGTTGCCCAAGCTTCTCTGCTTCTAGCCGTTGCGGTTGGCAGTTGCAGTTCTCTCTTGCCGTTCTCGCTTGCCGTTCTCCTGCAGTTCTCTGTGCTGCAGTTACCGCAGTTACCGCAGTTACCGCAGTTCGACCGATATCAGTGGCTCCGCGGTTCACGCCGACCCCAGCTCACCACGACCACCAGAACTGAGCGCTTGATATAGGGGAGGGGGGTATCTAGATTGATACCTGTGGCGCGGGCCGATGCTCGCGGCGGATTCCCTAAATCGGATCAGGACAATGGAACGGTTCGCGACGAATATCTCCGGAATGACCTGCGACCACTGCGTGAGGGCGGTGAAGCAGGCGCTCGAGGAGCTCGATGGGGTTCAGGTGGAACAGGTGGCAATTGGCTCCGCCACTCTGAACTACGACCCGGCTCGCACCTCGCCCGAGCGGATGCTGCAGGCTATCGAGGACGCGGGATACCAGGTGCGGCCCACTCAGCTCGGTCGCGCGGCGCCCAGGAGCGGCGGAACGCGATGACGCCGCTGGAGTGGGCAGTCGTGGCAGGTGGAGTGATCGCCATCGCGTGGGTGAACTGGTATTTCTTCCTCGCCGAGCGCGGGGCGAAGGAGTAGGAGTGGGCCAGTGAGCGCGACGATCGGCACCAGACCAGCGGCAGATGCTGCGAACCCGCGCGGCGACAATTCGGCGAGTGCCGGAGCGCCGGGCGTGGCGCAGGCTTCGGCCGCAACGCGTAAGCGTGTTCGGATTCCCGTGAGTGGCATGAGCTGCTCGGCGTGTCAGGCGCGAGTCCAGCGCGCGCTCGAGAGGCAGCCCGGCGTTCTGGATGCATCGGTGAACCTGATGATGAAGAACGCCTCGGTCGCATTCGACTCCGCGGTCGTCACTCCCGACCAGTTGGTCGAGACGATCCGGAAGACGGGATACGGCGCGGAGCTGGCCTCGCCCGACCAGACGGCGTTCGAAGAGCAGGAGGCGCGCGACCGAGCGCAGAGGCAGGAGCTCGCGGACCTCCGGCGCAAGGTGCTGGTGAGCGTGGTCGTTGGCGTTCTCGCAATGATACTCTCCATGCCGCTGATGGTGGCCGGAGGGCGTGGTCTGGACGTGGTTGCCGACCCGTTCATGCGCTGGGCGATGGAGTCGCTCACGCCAGCGCTACGGAGCGTGGCGCCCTGGCTCTACGCGATTCCGGCAACAGCGCTGTCGTACGGACTCCTCATCGTCACCCTTGGCGTCATGTCCTGGGCAGGGCGCGACTTCTACGTTCGCGCCTGGACTGCCTTCCGGCACCACTCCGCCGACATGAACACGCTCGTCGCCGTGGGCACGGGCGCTGCCTTCCTGTACTCCGTGTTGGCCACGGTAGTGCCGAGCTTCTTCCTGAGTCGCGGAATCACGCCCGACGTGTATTACGAGGCGGTGATAATCATCATCGCGCTCATCCTGACGGGGAACATGTTCGAGGCGCGCGCGAAGGGGCAGACATCGGCGGCGCTACGAGCACTGGTGGATCTCCAACCGAAGACGGCGCGGGTGGTCCGCGATGGGGTGGAGATCGATGTACCAGTGGAGGATGTCGCAACCGGTGAGACTGTGGTCGTGCGGCCCGGTGAGCGCGTGCCGGTGGACGGTATGGTAATGGCGGGGCGGAGCGCGGTGGACGAGTCGATGCTCACTGGAGAGTCGCTCCCGGTGGAGAAGGGCACGGGCGACCAGGTGATTGGCGCCACCATCAATACCACGGGCAGCTTCCGCTATACGGCGACCACCCTCGGATCTGACTCCGTGCTAGCGCGGATCGTCAAGCTGATGCGCGACGCGCAGGGATCACGCGCGCCCATTCAGCGGCTCGCGGACCGCGTGAGCGGAATCTTCGTGCCCGTGGTGATCTCCATTGCCATCGCGACTTTCGTGGTGTGGTTCGTGGTCGCGGATACTGCTCCGGGCGTGCGCGCCTTCGCGGCTGCCATCGCGGTGCTCATCATTGCCTGTCCCTGCGCCATGGGCCTCGCCGTGCCAACCGCGGTGATGGTGGCAACGGGCAAGGGCGCCGAGCTGGGAGTGCTCATCAAGGGCGGCGAGGCGCTTCAACGTGCGGGCGATGTCACGGTTGTAGTGCTCGACAAGACTGGCACGGTCACCGAAGGGGAGCCCGCGGTAACCGACCTGATCGTCGCGCCCGGCGCTGGAGGGACGCGCAGCGACGAGGAGTTACTGCGGCTCGTGGCCTCGCTCGAGACGGCGAGTGAGCACCCTCTGGCAGGCGCGATAGTACGTCATGCGAAGGGCCTGGGGATCGATGTTCTGGCGCCCGAGATCTTTGACGCAGCCGCTGGCCGCGGCGCGGTGGGCGTGGTGGATGGCACCGCGATCGTGGTCGGCAACGCAGCGCTGATGGCCGATAGTGCGGTCGATGTCGCGCCGCTGAGTGGCGCAGTCGAGCGGCTCGCGGGTGAGGGGAAGACGCCGATGTACATCGGCGTCGGCACCGGGCGCGCGCCAGATGTGAGCCGGTACGAACTCGCCGGTGTCGTGGCCGTGGCCGATCCGATCAAGCCCACATCCCGGGAAGCCATCCAGCGGCTACACGGGATGGGGCTCGAGGTCGTGATGCTCACCGGCGATAACGAGGGCACGGCGCGGGCCATAGCAAGCGAGGCGGGGATCGATCGCGTGGTGGCTGGCGTGCGACCCGAAGGGAAGGTCGCGGAGCTCGAGCGCATGCAGGGGGAGGGGATGGTGGTGGCGATGGTGGGCGACGGGATCAACGATGCGCCAGCGCTGGCGCAGGCCGATGTCGGGATGGCGATCGGAACGGGCACAGACGTCGCCGTCGAGGCTGGCGACGTGGTGCTCATGCGGGGCGATCTGCGGAGCGCGGCACACGCGATCGAGCTCTCACGCCAGACCATGCGGACGATGAAACAGAACCTCTTCTGGGCCTTCGTCTACAATGTCGTCGGTATTCCGATCGCGGCGGGAGTACTATATCCGGCATTCGGGCTCCTTCTGAGCCCGATCCTAGCGAGTGGCGCGATGGCATTCAGCTCGGTGAGTGTCGTGACCAACAGCCTGCGTCTGCGGCACGCACGGATAGCGTAGACCGCCGGTGGGCATCCACTGGTCCGCGAGGCGCAAAGGGAGTGTGGTCTCCTCGGGGATGCGGCAGGATTCTCACCTCTGATGTCCCTGACAGTCCGCATGGAGCTGATGACAATGGCAACAAGAGCGAAACGGCCGACCGAACGCAGCGTGGAGCCCGAGAGCGCCGCTTGCGGGTGTGGCGTCGTGGATGACGAGATCGCTAACGGCCGGAAGGCGGTTGGAGTTGATCCGGACGCGAAGGATCGCAATCTGAAGCGTCTGCGGCGGATCGAGGGCCAGGTGCGCGGACTCCAGAAGATGGTCGAGGCAGACCGCTACTGCGCCGACATCCTGACTCAGATATCGTCGGTACACGAGGCACTGCGAGCGGTGGGCCGTGAGCTCATGCGCAATCATCTCAGGCACTGTGCGGCATCCGCTATAAGATCGGACGATGCGGCCGAGGCGAACGCCATGTACGACGAGCTCGTGGATATGATGTACAAGCACAGCCGCTGACCATCCCCTATAATCGCACACTGTGCTCATGAGACGTGTAACCGTGCCGATCCGATTTGCCGTAGCGCTGGTGGTTGTGACCATGATGGTCGCGACGCCCGCCGTGGGCGCGGCACAGCACACGCACAC
>DATCXG010000151.1:0-3997 GCA_036565945.1 Gemmatimonadaceae bacterium | reverse complement strand
GCGCTTGATGCGCTCGTGGCGCGCGAGGGCAGCGAGGTAATCGGGGAGCAGAGCGGGCCTTGCTGGGTGCTTGGGCGGTAGAGCGGCGTAGGCATAGGCGGCGAGGTTGGTCGCGCGGAGCACCGACTCCGGTGGAGTCTCACGGGCGTGGTCGAGGAGCCACGCGGCGAGAGAGTGAGTGGGCTGAGCTGGGGTCATCAGTGAAGCGGCAGATCCCTGTTGCTACGAATAGAAATGGGTCGCCGGATCCCACAGGTGGCGGACCCGGCGCATGAGAGGAGTGTCCTCGACTCAGGGTACTGTCACCACCAGCCCCGTCGGAATGTCCATCTGGTGTTCTACGTTGTTGCTGCCCCAGGCCACCACGGTTCCGTCGCTCTTGAGGGCCAGCGAAAAGTCGAACCCGCCAGCCACCTGCACCACACCCGTGAGGTCGGTTGGCACGTCCATCTCTCCAGAGAGGTTGCGGCCCCAACCCACCACGGTGCCATCACTCTTCAAGGCCAGCGCGTGATCGTAACTCGTGGCCACCTGCACCACACCCTTGAGCCCGGCCGGCGGGGTCTCCGTACCGCCAGTTTCGGGGTCAGTGCCCCAACCCACTACGGTGCCATCGCTCTTGAGGGCCAGCGAGAACGTTTGCCCCGCCGCGATCTGCACCACATCCGTAAGCCCCTCCGGCACGTCCAGCTGGCCGCTAAACTGGTAGCCCCAGGCCACCACGGTTCCATCGCTCTTGAGGGCCAGCGAGTGGTAGTGGCCTGCGGACACCTGTACCACGTCCGTGAGGTCGGTCGGCACTTCCGTCTGGTGGTAGTAGTTGTAGCCCCAGGCCACCACCGTGCCATCGCTCTTGAGGGCCAGCGCGTGACCCCAGCCCGCGCTCACCTGTACGACACCCGTGAGCCCGGCCGGCGCGACCATCGGAATGTTCTTGGAGAAATCGGTACCCCAAGCCACCACGGTACCATCGTTCTTGAGGGCCAGTGAGTGAGTGCCGCCGGCGGCGACCTGCACCACACCAGTGAGGTCGGCCGGCACGTTCGCCTTGCCATAGGTAGTGTCGCCCCAGGCCACCACAGTGCCGTCGCTTCTCAAGGCAAGCGAGTGACGCTCTCCAGAGGCTATGGGGCTGAAGCCGCTGGTGCGCACGGTGATCGGATCGCTGGAAACGCCGCAGATGCTGGCACTCACCTCGGTGCTGGCTCGGTCGAGCCGGGGCAGCATGCGAAACGCACCCTCGCTGCCCCAAGCGGTGAGTACGCCCGGGGTGCCGACGCTCCAGCTCACCGGCCGATCTGCGATCGGAGTGCCGCTCTCATCGAGCGCCATGACGTCAAGATCACGCGCCACGCTGCCGTTCGCCCAGAGTGGGAAACCGGAGAAGGGGTTCGAGATCATAACGCTGGCTGGAGTTTTCACGAGGTAAGCCGCGGGACTGGCACTAGGGCCTGCCGTGCGCACCGAGCACATCACCCGCGCACTGAGCTCCCCTCCCTCGTAACTGGAGCCCAGGAGCACGGTTGCCGTGGTAGCCCCTATGGCAGCTGCCCGGGCTAGGAAGGCTGCCTCGCCCGCTGGAGTTTGCTCCTCGAGTGACTGCGTGAGGCGAGTCTCGCTGTCGTCCTCAGCCAGGAAGAGCGCTGTGACGCTGAAGGGATCGGCCGCAGCGGTGGCCTGGAGCGGGAGCTTGAAGGCGAAGGTCACCACGCCGTCGAACTGCCCCACGGCCGGGCTGGCCGGAAGGGTGCGGCTGCCGTCCGTGGCATTGCGTACCACGAAGCCATAGGGGAGCACGTCAACTCCGACCGGTGCCGCGATGGCCGCCGCCTCGCTCTCGCTCAGGATCTGCAGCACATCTGCCTGATTCGGAACGAGCTGGTCGTTCACCTGCGAGACGCCACCGGTGGGCAGGAGCTCGGTAGCGATCGCCGGATCTGCCGGGCTGCCATCGAAGAGATTCAGCAGTGTGACCGGGCTCCCGCCCAGCGTGCCGGCCCTGGCGGCGGCAAAGAAGGTGAGATTGGTGCGAGGGGTGTCGTAGGCCACGCTGTCCGCCTGGGCGTTCCGCACGCGGAAGGTGGCCCAGACGTAGCGATAGCCATCCGAGCCACGCACACCCCGAGTGAAGCTCCCGGTCGAGAGTGGCTCCAGCTCTATGGTGCCGTTGCCGCTTCCAGCCCCATCCTGCGGTGCGCTGAGCGAGTAGCTGACCCCACTACGGGAAGAGGGGCTCGAGAGCCTGATGTCCGGTGCCGATGCGCTCGAGGCCGAAGCGCTCATCTTGTGGCTGCCGATGCCACTGATGGTCACCTCCAAGAGAGCGGGGGCTATCTGGGTGGTCGGCGGCTCGTGAGGAGTGAGCGGCTCGGTGGCGTCGTCGTGGCAGGCAGCGGCCGCGGTGAGCAACAGGGCCAGCGCCGCAAGGCGCGGCAGGGACGAGCGAGTGGGCATGGATAGTAGGTAGGTAGTCGTCGAGGTCGGGCCGTCCCGGAGTGGGGCTCGTGCAGGGCTCGGTGAACAGCTTCGTGCTGGGTTGGGTGCGTCAGACCGGCCAGGCAGTGGCCTCGGCATCCCTCGGGAGAAGTCCGACTCCGATGGGGATCGACTGCTGCAGCGTCAGCGCACTCCAGGCACCGTGCGTCTCGAGCCGGGGCGCTTCGTACGGCGCCCTCTGCTGGGGTGGCGCGGATGCCGTGCTCGGTGTGGCGGGCCGTGAAGGAGCTAGTTGACTGCTGGCCATGGTGGGCTTTCCTACTGAGAAGGTGGAAAATCGGAAGAATGAACGGGCCAGATCGTAGATCTGATGAGCGAGCAACCCGTCACACGCGGCTTGCGACGGCGGCTGGTGCTTCCGGGCTCAGGTGTCGGGCCTCGTGCTATGTGGGGGCAGCTATGTCAGGGCAGCAATCTCAGGCCAGTTAGGTGGAGTCCTCGGGATCGACCTGGAGGCTACCGGCCTGGGGATCGACTGCTGCAGTGTGTCAGCGCGCGAGGCGCCAAGAGCATCGATTCTGGGTGAGTCGTACAGCGCTCACTCTGCGGTGGCTGCGGAGGGCGACGAATTCGCGTGCTGACTACGGGGCGTCGCGGCTGTCTGAATGTTAGTCGGGACATCCGCAGGGCGACAAAGTAGATCATTAATTCTGGGCTTGCAACCGGCCGCGTGGGCCTGATGGGGTCGGGCGTGCCGTGTTGGCTCCCTGCCTGATGAGTTTCACGTTTGGCGGACGAAGTGCCCTTCGTTGTTCGGCGAAGCTCTATAAACTGGTCTGGTCGAATGGTGCAGAATGGCGCTGGTAATAGGGACACTCGGAATGCAGTAATCACAATGCCCGCATGTCAGGCACGTCCGCCGCGTCTAGTATCATTCGTTCCGCCGCACGACCATCACTCATAACTTGCTCTCACGTACCACGCCCAGTCGGAGATCCCGATCATGACGACCGATCTCGCTCCTGTCACTCCGAGCGCCAGGTCAACCAGTGCGCCCCCCGCCGCGCCCTCCACCACCCCGAGCTCGTCGCACTGGCAGATGATCGTCGACGAGGTCGCCCGTTTTCCGGAGGACGTGCGCGCGCTGCCGGTCGCGCCGCCCACGGATGGCCTGGCGCTGCGAGAGGAGCTGGCGGAGCGGTATCGGTTCGATGTGCCCGTATCGCTCGACCTGCTGACCGCGGATGTCATGCAGCTACTGCGCGCCCACACGGTGCACGTCACGCACCCGCGCTACTTCGGGCTGTTCAACCCGAGCGTCCGCGAGGCGGGCGTCGTGGCGGACACGCTCGCGGCACTCTACAACCCGCAGCTCGCGGCGTGGTCGCACGCCCCGGCCGCCGTGGAGCTGGAGCGGCTCGCGCTGCACCATCGCGCGCGACGGTTGGGCCTCGACCCCGACGCCGGGGCCGCGACGTTCACTACCGGCGGCGCCGAGGGGAACCTGACGGCCGTTCTCGCGGCGCTGGCGGCGCACTTTCCGGAGGCGGCCAGGCTGGGC
>DATCXG010000036.1:0-7853 GCA_036565945.1 Gemmatimonadaceae bacterium | reverse complement strand
CGTTGGCCCTCAGCGGCAGGCGCGAGAAGATGGGCATCACGATCAGCCAGCGATCCGCGAGCTGGTCGTAACGCGCGACGGCGTCTCCATTGTTGTGGCTCTCGCACGCCCCGCCAAAGCCGCGGAAGACATTCCTCGTCTCCACGGGACCATACAGCGCCTTGCCGGTGGTGTTGAACCGCTTCCCCTTCTTGGTGAAGATCGCCATGCGCGTGTTCACGATCTGCATGATGTGATCGGGCCCCACGGCCAGGGTGTTGTCCGATGGGTTGCGCCCGACGGCGCTGCCCTGCGGGCCGGTGAAGCCCTCGCCCAGGCCATCGAAGCTCGCCGCGAGAGTGGCGGCGGGCAGCGTGCCGTGAGCCGTCTGCTCCACTTCGCCCGATCCCGGCGGCGTGGTCATGATGGGCGCCACGCCGCGCGTCTTCCTCACGCGCCCGCTCTCCACAGGTACCTCGGGCGCGAGTGCGTACTCCGGCACGTCCGAGGCGCTCCGCGGCGCACCGGATCCGGAGAGGTCGTGGGCCGCATCGCCAACGACGGGCGCGGCTAGTCGTGGACCCACATCGTGTGTGACCGCACTATGAACAGTGGCCACACCAGCCACCTCACGCGCGGCAACATCGCCGCCGCGATCGGGATCGCCAGCGGCGACACGCATCACTACGAATGCGGTGACGGCTACGCTGGCGGCGGCAATGCTGAAGGTGCGTAGTCGGTGCATGATCAGGCCGATCCTCTGAGTTTATTGAACCGCCGCCGCTCGAGGATGGGCGCGATGTGCGCCCACCTCGAACATTGACGGTGATACTCTACTGACAGGTGGGCGCCGCGGTGGGATTGCTGTCCCAGTAGATGCGTGTCCCGAAGTTGTCGGGACCCTGACGCGTGATGGCCGCCTGCATGCTCGCGGCGTTCACCGATGCTTCTCTAGTGGAGTAGAAGAAGCGCCGCGGTATGTAGTTCACGATCGCCGCGGGCCCAGGAACGAGGGTGGCCGGCTGACAGGTGCGCCGCCACTCGGACCATGCCTGGCCACCATCGGTGAACAGGGCCACCCACTTCTGGACGGCTATCTGCTTCAACCCGTCCGCTCCACCCTTGTAGGCGATCTCGGGGCGGGCGAGGAACGCATCTATCGCCGCCTGGTTGGTTATCCCCCACTGCTCGAGCGAGGCGGCTATCGCTGCATTGTAGTCGTCCTCCGCCTCGCCAGCGGAGAGTCCGCCGAGACCGCGCGCCGCTGCCTCGGCCTTGATGAACATCACCTCGGCGTAGGTCATCAGATACGATGGCGTGGCCAGGCCGGCCGAAGTTCCGAACGTGCCATAGCTCGTCACGCCAGGATAGAAGGCCAGCCCGGGCCGCGACGCGAGGCTGAACCACTTGCTCGACGAGTCCTGCAGCAGACCGTTGGGCATCCCGCCGTAGCCGTTGGGATAGACCGTCGAATCCTCCACCGGCTGCGCGTAGACGCCGGTGCGGGGATCGTTGGACGCTATGAGGATGTTCATCAGCGTCCGCGACATGCGCCGGTCGTCGCGTCCCTTGTTGGCGTTGGTCCAGGGGTTGTCGTTCACACCGTCGCCGGGCCAGACCAGCATCGCGTTGTCGTCGTTGGACTGGAACACTCCGCCGGGCGCGGAGAAGGCCGCGGCGAGCTGCGCGTTCGCCGTCGCCTGATCCACGTTCACGAGGCGCAGCGCCAACCGCGCGCGAAGCGAGTTGGCGAAGCGCTGCCAGCGCTGCAGGTCGCCGCTGTAGATGACGTCGGCGCTCCCCAGCCCTTCGGCGGATCCGGAACCGCCGGCCATGGCGGCGGCGGCAGCGTCGAGCGACTGAAGCATCCCAGCGTAGACCTGCTGCTGCGGATCGTACGCCGGAGTCACCGCGCCATCGGGCTTGTCGGCCTGGAGCGCCTCGGAGTATGGCACGTCGCCATAGCTATCGGTGAGGTAGCTGAAGCTCCATGTCTGCATCACCATGGCCGGTCCATAGATGGACGGCCGGTCCAGCGCCTCGCCCTTCTCGATCACCTTCTCGAAGTTGGAGAGCTCACCGGCATACGCGTTGTCGAATGAGCCACTGGTGGATGCGGCCTGCAGGTCGACGTAGGAGTCGGTAGTGGGATAGGTAGTCTGGGCGAGCTGCTGCGTCACGAACGAAGTCTGGTTCATGTCGTAGCCGCTGCCGAGGAAGCGCCCCACGGTGGTCCTCACCGCGTTGGTGAAGACCGGGCCTGGAGGAGCGTCGGTGGGGTTGTTGGGATCGGTATTCTGATTCGTCAGCCGATCGGGGTTGCAGGCAGCCACTCCAACGCCGAGCACGAGCCCGGCGGCAATGGTTGCCAATCTCATCATAGTCATCATTGGCTCTCTGTGTGGAGTGGATGTTCAGGGCGTGATCTGGACGTTGATCCCGATGCTGCGATTCTGCGGAATGGGCATGTACTCGAAGCCCTGGGCATTGCCGCTGCTGTACGCGAACTCGGGGTCGATATTCGGGATGTTCTTGTGAGTCCAGATATTCCGCCCCACCAGCGAGATGTTGGCGGCGCTGGCAGAGAGTCTGTTCACGATGCTGTTGGGCAGGTCGTAGCCGAGCCGCACTTCACGCAGCTTCACGTAGCTGAGATCGTACGTGTAGGCCTCGTTGATCAGCCACTTGGCCTGGAACCACTGCTCCGAGGTGACATTGACCGTGTTGGCCTCGCCGGTGGCCTGGTCGATCCCCCTACCCACGACGCCGGGGTTATTCCAATCCACCTCGCGGCCCACCAGCGTGTTGGAGCATGCGCCGCTCTGCTCGCACATCATGTTGGTATTGCTGAACGTCTCGCCGCCCTGCCGGATATCGATCAGGAAGCCCAGAGTGAACGGCTTGTACTTGAAGGTGTTGTTCCAGCCACCCACCCAGTCCGGGTTGATGTTGCCGAGCTTCTGGGTTGGGCCCTGCTGCGGGAGTCCGTTGGAGAGGAGGAACTGGCCCGTTGCCTCATCGCGCAGGTAGGTGCGGCCGTAGAGCGCGCCGTACGGCTCGCCCACATGCGCCTCCACCGTTGCGGCGCGCTGCGAGGCGAGTACCACCGTGCTCAGATCCGGCGCCAGCGAGACCACCTCGCTGCGGTTGCGGCCGTAGTTGAACGAGGTGGTCCACTCGAAGTCGTTCGTCCTCACCGGGATGGCCGTGAGGAGCGCTTCGACACCGTGGTTGGCGATCTCGCCGGCGTTGAGCGACTTGGTGAGGAATCCGCCGGTGGAGGAGACTACCAGATTGATGATCTGGTTGCGCGTGCTCTTATCGTAGTAGCTCGCGTCGAGCGTTACGCGGTTGTCGAAGAAGCCAACCTCGGTGCCTATCTCGAAGCTGTTGGTGAGCTCCGGCTTCAGATTGGCGTTGGCGATGTTGGAGCTCAGCGCGTACTGGGGGAGCGAGCCGAACTTGTTGCCCACGCCGTTGTAGGTCGACGCGAGCTGGTACGGCGGCGCGTCGTTACCCACCTGCGCGTACGCGGCGCGCAGCTTGAGGTACGAGAGCGTGTTCGAGGCGAGCGACGGAACGGCATCCGTGAGCACCACCGACGTGTTCACGCTGGGATAGAAGTACGAGTTGTTCCCCTTGGGGAGCGTGGACGACCAGTCGTTTCGCGCCGTGCCCTCCACCGTCCACCATCCGTCCCAGGTGAAGGCGAGCGAGCCGTACACGCTGTTGATCTGCCGCTCGGAATAGAACCCCGAGAGCGTGGGCGTGATCGCGGCGTTGGACACATTGTAGATCCCGGGCACCGAGATTCCGGAGGTGTACGTCTGGTCCGTGCGGTACTCGTTGTAGCGTCGCGTGGCGCCGAAGAGTCCGTCGAGCGACAGGCGGCTCGTGAGCGAGCGCGTGGCGTTGAGGAGGAAATCGGCGTTGTTCTCGCTGCTGTACTGGTTCACGAAGGTGAAAGCACCCGCGTAGTTGGCGTTGCTGAACGCCAGGTTCCCCTTCGCGAAGTTGCGCTCGATGCGCCAGTTGTACGAATCGAGTCCCGCGCGCAGCGTGGCATTCAGCCAGTCGTTCACCTTGTAGGTGCCCGAGGCGCTCGTGATGATCCGCTCGCGGTTGTCGTTCTGGGGGTTGTCGCGCTGCAGCCAGAACGGATTGTTGTGGAAGTTGTGGTTCCAGTTGAAGAGATTCCCGTTCTCGTCGTACTGTCTCTCGCGCAGGGCATCCATGTCGACCTGGCGGCCGAACCAGAGGAACTGCTCCATGATCCCCGTGTTGTAGCCCATTCCGGGGCGATTCGAGGCCCTGTTGCGGGCGTACTGGAGTGACGCGGTGGTGGAGATCCTGTCACCCAGCTTCAACTCACCGCCCAGCGAGCCCGTGATGTTGTGGAAGCGATTGCTGGGAATGACGCCGGTGATGTTGGAATTGCCCACCGAGAGTCGAGCATTGGCGTTCTCGGTGCCACCCGAGATGGCGAGGGTGGTCGAGAAGTTGTGGCCCGTCTCGAAGAAGCTGTCGACGTTGTCGGGATGAGCCACCCAGGGCTGCTGCGGACCGGTGAACTGGTCGATGAGGCGGCCGTCGAGGCGGGGACCGTAGCTCTGGTCGTAGTTGTCGTTGATGCCGCCGCCCTTACCGTCCACGTACTTGAAGTTTCCAGCGGAGCCCTGGCCGTAGAGATTCTGCCAGTCGATGAGAATCGATGGCCGCTCCCAGGTGTAGCTCGTGTTGAGCCGGGTGCGAACCTGCCCTGCCCTGCCGCGCTTCGTTGTGATGATTATGGCGCCGTTCGCCGCGCGCGAGCCATAGATGGCGGCCGCGTTGGGCCCCTTGAGCACCGAGATCGTCTCGATGTCATCGGGATTGATGTCGCTTATCGTGCTCCCGGCATCGATGCCCGTGTTGCTGAGCGATCCACCGTCGGGCGTCGAGCCGCGGTTGTCGTTGGAGACCGGGAACCCGTCGACCACGAACAGCGGGGTGTTGTTGCCGTTGATCGAGTTGGCGCCGCGGATCACGATCTTCGTGGAACCGCCCGCGGTACCGGAGCCCGTTATCGTGAGGCCCGAGACCTTGCCCTGGAGCTGATCCACGAAGTTCTGCGAGCGGGTGGTGTTGAGCTCCTCGGTGCTGAGCTGCTGCTGAGCGCTGCCCAGCTGACTCTTCTCCTTCTGGAGTCCGAGAGCGGTGGTCACCACGGCCTGGAGCTGGGCCGGCATGGTGGCGAGTGTGAAGTCCTGCGTTATGGTGCCGGACGTCAGGGTGATCTCCACCGAGCCGGCGCGGAAGCCTATGCGGCGGGCGGTGAGCGTCGCCGATCCGCCGGTCACGTTGGCGGCGGGGACGGTCAGGGAGTAGCGGCCATCATCATTGGTGAGGGTGCCGATGCTGGTGCCTTGCAGGAACACGCTGGCGTTGGGCAGCGCTTCGCCGGCATCGCTGGCCACGCGCCCACTGATCGTCGTGCCAGTCTGCGCGACTGCCAAGGCGGGGAGCAGGAACATCGCGCACAGGGTGGTGAGAGCTGCTCGAACAGAACGCTGCATTCTACCTCCTCGCACCTCATCCAGAGGGTGGGTCGTGCTTGGGGGAAGGCCGCTGGCGTCCGGTGCTGCCGCGGCGTGCGGACTGGTGGGGAACGGTGGAGAGAATCTCCGTCGCATGGCATCGTGGGGCGCAGGGTGGGGAGCGACCGGAGCCACGAGAGCTCCGGATGTGTCAGCCGCGCAGTGGAGCGGCAGTCGGTAGTGAGCGGCGCTGGTCCAGCGCTGCGTACTCGAATCCTCGGCGTACGGGATGTGGCGGAGCAGGAACGTGCCGGGGCAGGCGCAGCGCCGGGTGGAGCATCCCGGGTGGAGCAACTCGGGTGGAATATCTCGATTGGAGCATCTCGGGTGGAGCAACCCGGGTGGAGCATCTCGGGTGGAGGCAACTCGGCCCGGAGTCTTCCGGTCCGGGGGCATCCCCGATGTAGACATCCCGAGAGTAGACATCGCCGGATATAATATCCAAGACGATATTGGATACAATATGCCAATTTCATGACGGCGCAAGAGCCTCCCGATGTCGAAGAGACCGGCCTGACCCGGCGCATCACCGCCCACCGGGGCACTGCTGCCGTATACCACCGGCGCTGCACGACACCTCACACCACTAACAGATCCCGCTGGTATTCACCGGGCGTCACATCGAGCCCGCCCGCGCGCGCATGGCCGTTCACCTCGCTGCGAACCCCGATCTCGCCCGGGATGTAGATCCCCGGCTCCACCGAGAAACCGACGCCCGGGATGATCCGGCGCGCGTCGTAACTCTCTATGTCATCCAGCGTTGGGCCGAGTCCGTGCAGCCCTACCCGATCGATGGAATGACCCGTCCGACACACGATCCGATCGGCATAGCCGTACCGCTCGATCACTCCGCGCGCGGCGCTATCGGCATCGCCGCCCAGAGTCTCGAGGCCCGCCGATAGATGCTCCCTGAGGTGATCGAGCGCCGCGTCCCGCGCCTCGCGGACGATCGACCAGAGCTCCACGGCCCGGTCGCTGGGCGCGCCGATGGCACCCATCCAGGTCTGGTCGGCGTAGATCCCACCCGGCTCTTTCGCCCAGAGGTCCAGCAGCACCAGCTGCCCGGGAACGATCGTCGCCGAGCTCTCCGCCGTTGCGAGATAATGCGTCCGCGCCGCATTGGCGCCGAACGAGACGCATGGATCGGAGTTCGTGACCAGGCCGGCGCGGTCGAACGCGTCCAGCACGAACCTGGTGATCTCGTGCTCCGTAGCCGGCGCTTCCGTGCGCGAACGCTCGCCCGCGATCCGCAGCCCCTCGCGCGCGATGTCGGCCACCACCTCCGCCGCGCGCAGGTGGCTCGCCAGCTCGGCGTCGCTCCACACCGAGCAGTACCGCGTGACCAGCTCCGCCGACGAGACGGGCCGCGCGCCCGACGCCCGCAGCAGCTCCACCGTGCCGGCCGGCACGTAATCGGCGTAGGGGATCGCTCCGTTGGGCGAGTACTCGATGGCGATGGTGCGTCCACCCACGAGCGAGGCGAGCGCGCTCGAGAGCTCCTCACGCTGCACCCACACGATCCTGCGCCACTCGGCCGGCCAGTCTCGCCAGAGCTCAGCGTCCACGGCGTGGACGAGCGCGACTGGCGCCGAGCTCCGCGGGATGTAGACATAGGCGCGCCTGCTCCCCACCACCTCTCGGCCAACCACGGTGGCCATGATCGGATTGATTCCGCGGAAGTCGAAGAGCAGCCAGCCGTCCACTGGTTCGGCGAGCTCCGGGAACACGGCGTGGAGCGATGGGAGAGATTGCGGTTGCAGCATGATCAGCGCGGATCGTCGGGTGGTAGGATGGCTGTCCTGGGTTGGTGTGGAGCTTTCGAGATCGTGAGCGCTGGCGTTGCGGTATCACGGCACGATCGACTACGGGCAGCCAGGCATGCGGATATTGTATCCGAGATCACCAACACTATCAAGCCTCGGCCGGCACGGGTGCAGGGCCGGATCGCCCCCGACGCGATCACCAAAGGTCTGCGCGCTCACATCTTCCGCGCTGTCTCGCGCCCCCCGTACGCTCTGCCACTCTCCCCCATCCCAGACCACCATCAAGCTCAGGACGCGATCACCCCGCCCGATCCACGCCGCGCTTGCCATTTATGGATATCGTATATAATATCCAACTATCGGGCCAGGGTACCATGCCGCCTGCGACTGCCAGCGTCGGCCTCGCGGGTCGCTACCAGACCAACCGGCCCGGACGAATGCCACCCAGTCGCACCCAGTCGCACTGCAAGATGGCAATAGCTGCCAGGACGCGGTCACCCAATCCCCACTCCCTACCCGCCCATGGCTCGCAGAT
>DATCXG010000149.1:0-4271 GCA_036565945.1 Gemmatimonadaceae bacterium | reverse complement strand
CTCGCCGCGGTAGGTGGCGCTCGCCGATGTCCCAGTCCGCGTTTGACCCATTCGGGATGGCTCTCTCGATGCCGCTAGCATTGGTAGCCCGCAACGCAGTGCCGCTCGTCACCAGCCCGGCGCCGACGGTCACCATCGTCGGGCCGGGAAGTGGCGCGACAGTCCCCGGGAGCGCATGAGACACCGCCCACGAACTGCTCCTCCCGCTAGTAGCCTGCTGTCCGCGAGCGAGGAGGCGTGCCAGCCCGCGACGGAGTCGGCGCTGCGCGAGGCGGAGGAGGCGCGGAAGCTCGCTCGCCAATCGGAAGCACTCTACCGCCTGCTCTTCGACGCCACCCCGATGCCGGTGTGGGTGTTCGACCGGGAGACTCTCCGGTTCCTGGCCGTGAATGAATCGGCGCTGAAGCAGTACAGCTACTCGCGCGAGGAGTTCCTCTCGATGACGCTGGCCGACATCCGCCCAGCCGAGGACGTCGCCGGCATGCGACAGGCCATCGCTGACGCGCCGCGAGAATTGCATCGACTCAGCGGCTGGAGACATCGGAGAAAAGACGGAAGCCTCATGGACGTCGAGATCATCGGCCATCTGATCGAATTCGACGGTCGCCCCGCGGAACTCATCCTCGTGAACGACGTGACGCAGCGCCGACGGGCCGAAACGGAGCTTCGTGAGAGCACCGACGTGCTGCGCGCCGTGGTCAATGATTCACCGCTCGCGATCATCGTACTGGACCTCGACCTGGCAGTCACACGCTGGAACCCGGCCGCCGAGCGCCTGCTCGGCTGGTCCGCGGAGGAGATGCTGGGGAAGTCCTACAGTGTCGTGATCCCCAAGGAGAAGTTGGGGGAGCATCACGAGCTCCGCGAGGACGCAGTCAGCGGCCGAGTGACCATGGACGTGCAGACCAGGAGGCTCAGAAAAGATGGCTCGCTCATCGACGTGAGCCTGTCGGTCACCGTGCTTCGCGACGCAGTCGGCGCCGTCAGGGGCTTTGCGGTCGTCCTGGCCGACGTCACCGAGCGCCGGCGGCTGGAGGCACAGTTCCGCCAGGCGCAGAAGATGGAGGCCGTGGGGCAGCTCGCCGGTGGCATCGCGCACGACTTCAACAACCTCCTGACCGTGATCACGAGCTACAGCGGACTGCTGCTCGCCGATCTGCCAGCCGACAGCGCGATGCGGGCCGACGTTCAGCAGATAAGTGGCGCCGCGAATCGGGCCGCCACCCTCACGCGACAGCTCCTCGCCTTCAGCCGCCAGCAGATCCTGCGGCCGCAAGTGCTAGCGCTCAACAGCGTCGTGGATGGTCTCGAGCCGATGCTCCGCCGACTCGTTCGAGAAGATATCGAGATCGCCACCTCACTCGATGCCAGCCTCGGCGCCGTGGAGGCCGACCCAGGGCAGGTGGAGCAGGTGATGGTCAACCTGGTCGTCAACGCGCGCGATGCCATGCCAGACGGTGGCACCCTCACCATCCAGACGGCGAACGCGGTATTCGATGCGGAATCCATGCTCCGCCATAGCGATACCGCGATAGCGCCCGGGCAATACGTGATGCTCGCCGTCTCCGACACCGGCACCGGCATGACGCCCGACATCCAGGCACGGGTGTTCGAGCCCTTCTACACGACGAAGGAGCCTGGCCTGGGGACGGGTCTGGGGCTTTCCACCGTCTACGGCATCGTGAAGCAGAGCGACGGCTACATCTGGGTGTACAGCGAGCCAGGCCGGGGCACGACGTTCAGGATCTACCTGCCGCGAGTGGACACTGAGCCCGAACACGGCACCCGAGATGGAAGCCACGGCGCCCACCTGGCCGGCCACGAGACAGTGCTGGTGGTGGAAGACGATGCTGCACTGCGCGCAGTCGCATGCCGAGCCATCCGGTCACATGGCTACGAGGTACTCGAGGCGCAGAACGGCCGCGAGGCGCTCGAGATCTGCGATCGGCATGAGAAACAGATCCACCTCGTCGTGAGCGACGTGGTCATGCCCGAGATGGGCGGTGGCGATCTGGCCCACCGGATCGCCGCCAGCCACCCGGACATCAAGATACTCCTCATGTCGGGCTACACGCGCGACGTCGTCGCGCGCGAGAGCATCATCCGCGACGGAAGCGCCTTCATCGAGAAGCCCTTCACGCTGGACAAGCTCGCCGAGAAGATGCGCGAAGTGCTGGACGGCCGGGCGCCAGGCGATGGCCGCTGACCTCTGAGGCGCCGGGCAAATAGACGTTGGCGTATCCGCCCGACCGCTCCCCGCGCTGACCATCGGGCTCTCTCTCATTACTCGGCTGTGTCACCGGCTCGGAGCTCTGGCGGCTACGCAGCACACGGGCGGGTCGTGCAGGTCGCGCGTCCCGAGCCTCGTGCTTGCAAAAGCACCACTCACACACGCCCACCTGCTCGACCCTCCCGCGCCTCGCGGCGCTAGCGTTGCTCCTCGCGACCGCCGCCTGCAGCCGCGACGCCACCGCACCCCTCACCACGCCACCCGACCAGCCGCCGGCCAGTAGCTTCGCTCCAGCTCTGGTAGAGGTCACCATCAGTGGAATCGGAAGCCCTGAGATGAGTGCCTCGGTGGCGGCTCCCACGCTCTATGCCCCCTCACCATCATCATCCCGCAGTGGGGTGAGCCGCTCGCTGAGCGGACCGGCAAACGGAGATCTCAGTGGCAACGGATCCATAGAGCTCGAGCCACTCACTACAGGGAGCTTCACGCAGGGCGCGCGCGGCTCGGGTGGCTATCGCTACGTCTGGGCCACCTTCCGCGTGCGGAACGCCCAGGAGGACGGCGCGGCCTACAACACCCCACGCACCAACCTCACCTTCTTCGCGGCCACTACGGCCAGCACGCTGGGCGGGAGCGCCATCACGACGATGGAGCGCTTCGACGGCAGCCCGGCCGCCTCGGGCATTGCCACCGAGATCCTGCCCACCGGCGGCGCGTCTCAAGTGGACGGCCAAGTGCTCCCCAACCGGGCCGATGTGCTGCAGGTCTTGAGCGAGAGCGAGGCTTCGGCCGTCTCGGCTCCAGCCGGAGTCGGCGTGTTCCCCTACGGCTTCGTCGTGCGCAACGCCAGCAACGCTGGGCGCACTCTTCCTGCCGGCCCGGCCCTTGGGCAGTACGACGGCCTGGTGACCTTCGCCTTCAAGATCCCGCTGCAGAGCACCGCGGCGGCCGATCCCTTCACGGTGAGCGTCATGTTCCTGGCCGAGGACGATAGCGAGACTCGCATTACCCAGTCACTCGAAGAGCAGACGACCTCGGGCGAGGCAGCCTTCGTGGCGCGGGCAGCGGCCATCGGCGCCACGACGAAGACCGTGCTGCCGGGCTCGGGCTACCTAGGGGAGGTGGGCGCGACGCGCACCGTCTGCACAGTCCGCACGGCTGGCTCGAGCTCGAGCCCCACGACCTACCTGGTCGACCGCAGGGTGGCCAGCGTGGCACTGGTTGATCCCTTCGCTGGCTGGCCGCTCCTGGCTAACGGCGGCACCGCGCGCCAGTTCAGCGCCGTTGCACACGACGGGGGAGGCGCTCCGCTGGCCGACGTGCCTGTTCAGGTGAGCTTCGGCACCGCCGGAGTCCTGACAGTTATGAGCGGCACCCAATCTGGCAATAAGCGTGTGCGCATGCTCACCCGGCGCGATCGGGCGAGCACCACTATGAGTGCCAGCACCTGCGGCTTCACGAGCGCCCCCGTCACCCTCAAAACCAGCGGCTACAGCTCCATCGCCGGGGGCTACGTCCATTCGCTGGCGATAAGGAGCAACGGCACCGTGGTGGGCTGGGGGCAGCAGTGGCAAGGGCGAGATAAGTGTGCCACCAACGCTCACGGGCGTGGTGCAGATCGTCGCGGGCGACAGACACTCCCTGACCTTGAAGAGCGACGGCAGCGTGGTTGCCTGGGGCAAAGAGAGCGACAATCAGGTGACTATCCCAGCGGTGCTGGTCGCCACTGTGCCCTGAGTCAGAGAGTCAAAAGTATCGCTTGCGCGCGCCGGGCCCCATCCTGAAGTTGTGGTCCGGCGACTCGCCCCTCTCCGGTAGCAACAGCAACATACCCACCTCATCGATGACTCCAGCTCAGCCCACCCACCCCCTCGAAGCGTGGCTCCTCGACCACGCCCACGAGACTCCACCGGAGTCGGTGCTCCGCGCGACCAACCTCGCCGCCTATGCCTACGCCGCTCTACCGCCCAAGCACCCAGCAAGGCCCGCTCTGCTCCCCGATTACCTCGCTGCCCTCGCGCGCCACGAGCGCATCAAGCGC
>DATCXG010000026.1:0-9343 GCA_036565945.1 Gemmatimonadaceae bacterium | reverse complement strand
CAGAGGGATCCCTCTGTAGTTCCTGAACCCTGAACCCTGAACCCTGCCCCCCGTAGTTATCAGCTCACCAACCCACCGCCCACGGGCGTCATCTCGCCACGAACGTGCAGCTTCACATCGCCGTGCAGGACGCCGTCGAGGGAGACCTGCATGGAGTAGCTGCCGGAGGCGTCGAGGGGGAGATCCAGAGCGGCGATGAGGGGGAAGTCCATGTCGGTGACGCCGGGAGGCGGGGAGCCGATGTTCAACTCGCCATTCGACGACCAGAGCTCGTTGCCAGATGGGTTGAGCCAGCGCAGCGTTATGACATGCGAGCCCACGTCCTCCAGCCCGCCCTTCAGGCGCACCACGAAGTGGGCACGGGGGTGCACGGTGGGCAAGCCCCCTACCTGTACGGCATCGAAGACGCCGAGCACGTTCAACTTCCCCTCCTGAGAGAGATTGGCCGCGTCGGCGAAAAGGGCGAAGGAGATGTGCATCGGGGGAAGTTAGGCCGGCTGGGGGAATGTGGCCAGGGTAGCCGTGCGATGCGCCTCGGCTGTGGTAGCGCGCAGTAGCGGCCGAGGGCTCGGCCGATCTAGCTTTGTCGGAATGACTTCACCAGCAACGACGTCCGCGTCTCCCAGCCGCAACAGTGCGATTGAAGCTCCGACCAGGATCGCTCCTTCACTCACGGACCTTCTACTGCTGGTCACTAGCGTCATATGGGGCGTGAACTTCACGGTGGTGAAGTACGGAACCGGGGTCATGGACCCGCTGTCGTACAATGGCGCGCGGGTTGCGCTCGCCGCGGTGGTATTCGTGTGGATCGCGTGGCGGCGAGCGGGTCCTCGAATATCGCGCCGCGATACGCTGGGACTGCTCGCGCTCGGTGTGCTTGGCAACGGCGTCTACCAACTACTTTTCGCGGTTGGCGTGGCGCACACTCGGGCCGGGAGCGCGGCCATCGTGCTGGCCTCCGCGCCGGTGTTCATCGCCCTTCTGGGACGCGTGCTGGGGATCGAGCGCATTGGGGTACGGGGCTTTGTTGGCGTGCTGCTCTCGATTGCTGGTATCGCGCTCGTCATTCTGGGCGGCAGTGCGGAGCCGACGGGAGGTTCCACGCTGTACGGGAACCTGATCGTGCTTGCTGGTGCGGTGAGCTGGGCGGTCTTCACAGTGTTGCTGGAGCCCTATACCCACCGCGTGAGCCTGGTGGACATCTCGGCCTACACTCTCGTGGGGGGAGCGGTCCCGCTGCTTATCTTCTCGCTACCAGCGATGATGGCCACGCAGTGGTCGAGCGTGCAGCCGCTCACGTGGGCTGCCATCGCATACAGCGGTATCGGGTCGCTCGTGATTGCATACCTCTTCTGGTATCGCGGCGTGCGCATGATCGGACCGACGCGCACCGCCATCTACTCGAACCTACAGCCGGTGATCGCTCTCCTGGTCTCCTGGATGCTCATCTCGGAGGTCCCCACTGCCTGGCAGGGGGTCGGGGCAGGCACGATCATAGCCGGCGTCATCCTGACGCGCTCGTGAAGCTAGTCCTCTTCGATATCGACGGCACAATTCTCTGGAGCGATGGCGCGGGCCGGCGCGCCATGACCGCCGCACTCACGCAGGTCTTCGGCGAGACTGGCCCCACGGACTACCGCTACGACGGGAAGACCGATCCGCAGATCGTTCGCGATCTCATGCACGCCGTTGGCCATGCGGACGATGTGATTGACGAGCGCATGGGGCGGCTCGTGGCGAACTACCTCGAGGGGCTCGAGACGGCGCTGGCCAATGGGCTGCATGCCCACCTGTTCGAGGGCGTGCTCGAGCTACTCGATGGGTTGGAGGCGCGCGACGACGCAGTGCTCGGCCTGCTCACGGGGAACATACGCGAGGGCGCCGTGCTCAAGCTGCGCTCGGCCGGCATCGACATAGCGCGCTTCCGAGTGGGAGCCTTCGGTTCCGACCATCACCATCGGCCTGCGCTGCCGGCAATCGCGCAGCGTCGTGCTTGCGAGGAGCTGGGCCTGAAGGTCTCGGGGAGCGACGTGGTAGTCATCGGCGACACCCCGGCCGACATAGAGTGCGGCCGCGCGATCGGTGCGCGGGCGCTGGGCGTGGCCACCGGGCGGTACACGGTGGATGAGCTGGCGAGTCACTCACCGTTCGCCGTCTTCCCTGACCTCGCCGACACTGCCGCGGTCATGCAGGCGATACTCGATGCGTGAGGTCGAGCTCAAGGCGGTGGTGGATGACTGGGAGGCGCGCCGCGCTCGAGTGGAGGGTTCCGGTGGGAAGTTGTCGTTCGCCGGGCGACTCGAGGACCGCCGCTACGACACGCCAGCGCGCGATCTCGCGGCGCGGGGTGAGGTGCTGCGCGTCCGCGTCTACCGGCACGATGATCGTGAGCGCGCGGAGCTGGGGTGGAAAGGTCCCACATCGAACGATGGCGGCTACAAGGTTCGCGAGGAGCTGGGTGTGGCCACTGCCGATGGGGATGCGATGGCATCGATACTCGCGCGGCTGGGCTATGTGGTGAGTGAGGCGATTGATCGGGAGATAGCCCAGTACGACTTCTTCGGCACGGTCATCCGCTTCGAGCGCTATCCGCGGATGGATGACCTCGTGGAGGTCGAGGGGACGCCGGATGGGATAGAGAACGCGGTCGCCGCTCTGGGCATCGAGCGTTCCGCATTCACCGCCGAACGCCTGCCGGATTTTGCGCGGCGCTACCGGGAGCGCACGGGTGCGCGCGCGGTGTTGAGCAACCTTGGCGGCCCGGACGGCGCGAGAAACGCCGCGGATGATGCGAGCCGTGACTGAAGCACTTGCGCCTGTGCGCGTACGGCTGGGGGGCCTCCTTGATGGCCGTGAAGTCGAGGGAGATGCTCTGGTCACACTCGAGCCGGGCGCGATGGTGCTCGCCACCGAGCGTTCCACCGTGGTACTTGCCTTCAGCTCACTCGCAGGGCGATCTGTTTCTCGTGGTGTCCTCGAGCTCTACCTGGAGGGCGGCAGTGTCATCCGCCTGGCCGCAGCCGGAGCCGAGGAGCTGGCGCGCGAGGTGGAACGCGGTGCGCTGGCACTCCCCGAGTTCACTCGCTCGCTGCGCACCTTCGGTTCCCGGCGCGCGACTGCTGGCGGTCGAGCGACCGATCACGATCGGTTCTTCGCCAGCCTCCTCTCGGCGCGGGGAGAGGCCGAGCGCGCCCCCACGCTGGAAGCCCGGTGCTCCGCGCTCGATGCGTCTGGTCTGCGCGCCGCGACGGAGCGACTGCTGGGAGAGCTCGCCGTAGAGCGCTTCCCGAACGATGCGCCCGAGCGGCGCGCGCTGGAGGCGGAGCTCCTGGAATACGCGGCGGGTCTGTTCGCCAGATTTGACGAGTTAGCTGGCGCCCAGCGCGAGCTCGTGTCGTGCGATGACAGCGAACGCTTCGCGCGCTGGCGCCGTTGGGCCCGTGCGCTGCACGGGGTATTCGAGAGCGCCGACGAGTGCTGGCCCACCCTTGGCGCGGTGCTCGTGGAGGAGCGCCACGAAGAGGAGGTCTCTCGCTGGCGCCGGTTGGCGAGACGCGCGGTGAACTACGGGGGGCAGGGTTCAGGGTTCAGGAGGCAGGAACTACCAACTACGAGGGATCAGGAAGCAGGGATCAGGGATCAGGAACTGCCTCGGGGTTGAGATCTCGACTCAAAGGCTCTTTCTGATCCCTGATCCCTGCTTCCTGATCCCTCGTAGTTCCCCCTGAACCCTGCCCCCTGAACCCTGCCCCCCGCAGTTAAATGCCCGTAGTTCTTCTGCTGGCGTTTTTATGGTAATGCCGATACATTCCGTCGGGATGCAATTGAGAATGGTTCTCAACACGATTGGTGCCCTTATAGCGGCGCTTGCGTGCGCAGCGACGCTGCGCGCGCAGGAACATCCGGCCAAGCGGATCTCGAGTATCGTCGGGGTCGCAGTGGAGGAGTACGCCAAGGGAATCGACGAGAACGGCCGTCTGATCTCCGATCAGGAGTATCAGGAAGCGGTCGACTTTCTCGCCGGCGCTCGTGACGTTGCCAGACGACTCCCGGGTGACCGCGCGAACGCTGTTCGCGCCGTGCTGGACACGCTGTCTGCGGCTGTGGCCGCCAAGGCGCCGCCGTCGCAGATAGAGGAGGTCCACCAGCGTTTCACCGCCGCACTCGGCGCTGAGGGAGCGCTCGAGCTGCCGGGCGCGACGTTGAGCATCGCCGACGGGCGCGGCGTCTACCTGCAGCGCTGCGCATCCTGTCACGGGCAGAACGGTATGGGCGATGGGCCAGCGGCCAGGGGGATGAACCCGGCGCCACCGGCTATCGGCGATGCCCATACCATGGGGGACGCCACCCCGGCTCTGCTGTACCGCGTGATATCGGTGGGAGTTCCCGGGACTCAGATGCCCGCGTGGGGCTCCGTACTGACCGCGCAGCAGCGTTGGGAGGTGGTCGCTTACCTGCAGAGCCTCCATGCTACTCCCGCCGAAGTACTCGAGGGGGAAGGGCTGTTCGTCCAGGGGTGCGCCAACTGCCACGGCGCCGTGGGCGGGCTCGATGGTCCAGCTACTCGCACGCTCACCAAGCTACCGCCAGAGATTGCCTCCTTCGCCTGGCAGGCGCAGCGTAGCGATGCGCAGATAGCCGACGCGATCCGCAATGGAATTCCCGGGACCGCCATGCCGGCAACAGCTGGACTCAGCGATCACGATGTGGCGAAGATGGTGGCCTACGTGAGGTCGCTGCCGCTGCGTGACGGCGTGGTGAGGGCGGCTGACGCTACTGATGCTGCCGGCGCCGTGAGCGGTGACGTGGGGGCGCGGGCCGCTGCGGCGGTACTCGCAAAGTTGGATGAGGCAATCGCCGCCAGCCAGGCCGGCCGAACGGGCGAAGCAAGCGATCTCGGTTTCGATGCCTACATCGCCTTCGAGCCGCTGGAGACGCCGGCACGCGCCAAGAGCCCCGGTCTCGTGGCCGCCATGGAGCAGCAGTTCTCCGCCTTCAGGGGCGCGATCAAGGCCAACGATCTCCGCACCGCCCAGAAGATGCGCGATGTGATCGAAGTGAACCTCCCTTCGGTGGTGGCGCTGACGCAGCCCACCGCCGGCGGCTGGGCTGCGTTCCTCCAGTCGTTGTTGATCATCGTGCGTGAGGGTTTTGAGGCGATCCTGGTGGTGGGCGCAGTCGTGGCGTTCCTCATCAAAACCGGAAACCGCGAGCGACTGCGGTCGATCTGGGTTGGCTCGGCGCTCGGCGTGGTCGCGAGCGCGGTAACGGCCGTTGTGCTGCAGACCGCTCTCCGCGCCGTACCTGCGAGCCGCGACCTCATCGAGGGCGTGACGATGCTCGTGGCCGTGGTCGTGCTTTTCTCGGTGAGCTACTGGCTCATCTCCAAGGTGGAAGCGGCCAAGTGGCAGCAGTTCATCCGCGACAAGGTGTCGAGCGCGCTGAATCGAGGGGGCGGGACTGCTCTCGCATTCGTGGCCTTCCTGGCGGTGTACCGCGAGGGGGCGGAGACCGCGCTCTTCTACCAGGCGCTCTTTGGCCAGGGTGGCAAGCTGGTCACGCCCATCCTGCTCGGCATCGTTGTGGGCTCGGTCATACTCGCGCTCATCTTCACGCTGTTCTACCGCTACGGCGTCCGTATACCGCTGCGCCCGTTCTTCGCCGTCACGAGCGTGCTGCTCTACTACATGGCCTTCGTCTTCATGGGCAAGGGAATCCGCGAGCTGCAGGAGGTGAACGCGTTCCCGATGACCGTGCTGCGCGGCTTCCCGCATGTCGATGGGATGGGGATCTTCCCGACCCTCGAGACGCTGGGGGGCCAGCTCCTACTGGTCGTGCTGTTCGTAGCCGCCCTGGCCAAGACGTTCTGGCCGCGTCGATCGGTGACGCTGCCCACGATGCCCGCCGCTTCCAAGCCGGATGTGGCTGCGGCGGTTTCGCCAGCTGAGTCGCCCGTGCCGGCCACCACAACGATCGCGGCGCTGGAGCAGGCTATCCGGCAGCTGAGGGAACGCGTGGACGCGCTGGAGAAGGTGCGGACTCCGGGGAACGCGGCTGCTGATTCGGAACGGCTCATGGAAGAGGAGTCGGTGCCGAATCGGTAGTGGCTACTGCCGCTTACCGCCGTCCAGCTTCTTCAACACCTTCCCCAGATAGTGCAGGTACTCGTCGAACTGCACGTAGATCGCGTGGCGCGGTGACTTCAGATAGCGGATACCGCCGCGCAGCTGGTGCGGCGGACCAGCGCGGAGGCGGTGGAACCAGATGTCCGCACCAGTCGCGTCGCGCTCCGCGCGGATGAGCGAAGCGATGAGCGCTGCCTGCTTGCTCACTATCGGATAGGCGGCGCCGTCGGTCTCGAAGAGGCCCACCACGAACAGATTCGCCCTCTCGTGGAAGACATTGAGGAAGAGTGGCTCCGCTCCCGCATCGCTCGCGAACAGCGATTGGTCGAGGCAGGGGATGGTAGCGCGGTAGCCGGTGGCGTAGACGATCAGGTCGATCGCCTCCTCGCTCCCATCCGCGAAGCGCACTCGGTCGCCGGACAACTCCAGCACGTCGGGCTTGGCCGTGATGTCGCCGTGCGCCAGATAGTGCAGGAGCTGTGAGTTCATTATGGGGTGACTCTCGAGCACCTTGTGATCCGGCTTGGGCAGTCCGTACCGGCGGAGGTCCCCCACGAGCAGGCGAAGCAGGCCAGTGAGGAGCGGCTGCGCGAGCCACGCGGGGAGGTGAGGGCCGCTGCGGAAGAACGCGTCGGTGGGCTGCCCGAAGATGTGTTTGGGCAGGAAGTGATAGCCACGCCGGAGACTGATGAACGCCCTGCTCGCGTTAGCTGCGGCGTCGCATGCGATGTCGCACCCGGAGTTCCCGCCGCCCACTATGAGCACGCGCTTGCCCGCGAACTGCGATGGCGAGCGGTAGTAGAACGAGTGGTACGCTTCACCGTCAAAGCTGCCCGGGTATGCGGGCAGCGTGGGATGCCAGTTGTGCCCCAGCGCGCAGACGACCCCCCGGTAGCGTCGTGTCTGCCCCGAAACCAGCGTCACATCCCAGCCGTCCTCACCCGCCGGAGTGACGCTTCGCACGTTGGCGCCGAACTCCACTCGCTCGCGCAGCCCGTAGTGATCGGCGAACGAGCGGATGTACTCCAGTATCTGCCGCCAGCCCGGATAGTCCGGGTAGCTCTCGGGCATGGGGAAGTCGTCGAACGCCGACTGTGTGCGCGAGGAGATGAAGTGCGCGCTCTCGTACATCGGCGTGCACTCGTTGGACAGATCCCAGATGCCGCCCACGTCGCGATGGCGCTCGAGGATGTCGAAGGGGATCTCCGCGCGAGCGAACGCGCGAGCGGTTGCGAGCCCCGACGGACCAGCGCCAATGATGCAGTAGCGGTCGGAACGATCCGTCGCCGCTCTGGGCAACTCCGGTGTAGCGGACTCGCTCGCCGCCGAGCGTCCGGCGGCGGCTTGTGTTGGCTCGGACATGACTACGGGGTTCAGGGGGCAGGGTTCAGGGGGCAGGAACTACAACTGACAGGGATCAGGAAGCAGGAACTGCAACTGACAGGGATCAGGAAGCAGGGACCTTAACTGAGAGGGATCAGGAAGCAGGGATCAGGGATCAGGAACTACCTCGGGGGTGGGATCTCGACTCTGGAAGCCCTTTCTGATCCCTGATCCCTGCTTCCTGATCCCCGGTAGTTCCTGAACCCTGAACCCTGAACCCTGATCCCCGTTTCTAGTATCTGTAGTGGTCTGCTTTGTAAGGTCCCTCAACGGGGACGCCGAGGTAAGTGGACTGCTCGGGGGTGAGCTGGGTGAGTTTCACGCCGAGTTTGTCGAGGTGGAGGCGCGCTACCTTCTCGTCGAGCTTCTTCGGGAGCACGTACACCTTACGCTCGTAGCGACCAGGGTTGGTGAAGAGCTCGATCTGCGCCATCACCTGGTTGGTGAAGCTGGCCGACATGACGAAGCTCGGGTGGCCGGTAGCGCAGCCCAGGTTGAGCAGGCGGCCCTCGGCCAGGATCATCACCGAGTGACCGTCGGAGAAGACCCATTCGTCGTACTGCGGCTTGATGTTCACGCGCTTGATGCCGGGCGTGCGCTTGAGACCCGCCATGTCGATCTCATCGTCGAAGTGGCCGATGTTACCCACGATCGCCTTGTCCTTCATGCGCGCCATGTGGGCGGCGGTGATGATGCCGCGGTTGCCGGTGGCCGTGATGAAGACGTCGGCGGAGCTCACGACGTCATCGAGCGTGGTGACCTGATAGCCCTCCATGGCCGCCTGCAGAGCGCAGATGGGGTCGATCTCGGTGATGATCACCCGCGCGCCCTGACCGCGCAGCGACTGCGCGCAGCCTTTGCCCACGTCGCCGTAGCCGCAGACCACTGCCACCTTCCCAGCGAGCATCACGTCGCTCGCGCGCAGGATGCCATCGGTGAGCGAGTGACGGCACCCGTAGAGGTTGTCGAACTTGCTCTTGGTGACCGAGTCATTGACGTTGATCGCGGGGAAGAGCAGGGTGCCCGCCTTCATCATCTCGTAGAGACGGTGCACGCCGGTGGTAGTCTCCTCGGAGACGCCCTTGATCGTGGCGGCCACTCTCGTCCACCGTCCCGGGTTGGCCGCTTGCTGCGCGCGCAACACATCGAGAATCACGCCCCATTCCTCGGGGTCGCTGGCAGGGTCGAACGCTGGTACCTCGCCTGCCTTCTCGAACTCGGTCCCCTTGTGCACGAGGAGCGTGGCGTCGCCGCCGTCGTCGAGCAAAAGGTTCGGACCGGAGCCGTCGGGCCACATGAGAGCCTGCTCGGTGCACCACCAGTACTCCTCGAGTGTCTCGCCCTTCCAGGCGAATATCGGCACACCGCGTGGCTTCTCGGGTGTCCCATCGCGCCCCACGGCCACGGCGGCCGCTGCGTGATCCTGGGTGGAGAATATGTTGCACGATACCCAGCGCACATCGGCGCCGAGGTCGACGAGTGTTTCGATGAGCACGGCGGTCTGCACGGTCATGTGCAGGGAGCCCATGATCTTCGCGCCGGCAAGTGGCTTCTTACCCTTGTACTCGGTACGGAGCGCCATGAGGCCGGGCATCTCCTGTTCGGCGAGGCGGATCTCGTTGCGACCCCACCCCGCCAGGGAGAGGTCGCGAACCTTGTAAGGAGGGCGCGCGGCAACATCGGCGGCGGTGCGCGATTCGGTGGTGATGGTAGTGCTCATGACAGCTCCGAGCGGTTGGTGATTGAAGGTAACTTGCCGGTAGTGCTGATCAGTGCTGCGCGCGGCGCGCCGAGGCCGCGAAGAGAGTTGGACCTTTTGCGGCTGGGTCCGCGGG
>DATCXG010000006.1:0-13746 GCA_036565945.1 Gemmatimonadaceae bacterium | reverse complement strand
GAGAGTGTTCCGGAGCAATCTCGCGCAGGAGCGCCATGAGCTGCGCCGCCGTGAGCGGTTGCTTGGTGATGGGCTTCGCCGCACCGCTGATCTCGAGACTCGCCACTTCGTCCTCCGCCATGCGGAGTACGCTGGCGCCGTGGCTCGCCAGCATGGACAGAAAGCGATCTAGTTGTGCCATATCAGTCCAGGGGACGCACACGCTCGATGAGCGTGCGATTCACCAGGCGAATTCCGTTGTCGGTGAACAGCATGAGGAAGCGCTGCTTGCAGTCATTGAGGTAGTCCAGCAGGCGCGGACGATCCGCCCGTACCTCCAGCCGCATCGAGCCAAGGCGCGTGATCCCGCCCGCGAGGGTGATCTCCAGGAGTGCCATGGGCGAGCTCTCGCGGAGCAGCTCATCCTCCTCACTCACCGGAATGCCGGAGATGTCCACCACCCTCTCCTTGGACACCAGGAGCACATCTCCGCTGTCGAGCTCGAGCGGGAAGAAGAGCTCGTCATCGTTGAAGAGTGCGGCGGGCTCCGAGTGGGAGGAGTAACCGTGCACTCTCGGTTGGAGGAAGATGTACCCGTGTGCTGCCGAGCCGCCCTCCATCGTTATCACGACCTCCAGTCGCTCCTTCTCGATTCGATAGGCATCGGTGGATATGGGGCTCGCGCGGAAGCTCATTCCATTTTCGCATTGTTAGAGTCGATGTGTTGACGCTCCACACGCCCCCAGCGTCACGCGTGCAGATGGAGCTCGCGCTCGTACATCTCCCGCCGCTCCAACTGAACGGTCACGTGCTGGATCCCGAACAGGAGCATGGCGTCGTGCAGGTGCTCCAGCACGTGCTGATGGCGCTCCGGCTCCCGGACGATCGCGTGGGCGCTCATGGCGATCACCCCCGAGGTGACTGTCCAGACGTGCAGGTCGTGCACTGACTCCACTCCCGGGATGGCCTCGAGTTGCGAGCGAACGGCGCCGAGTGAGATGTGCGCTGGAGTGGACTCGAGCATCACATCCACCGACTCATGCACCAATCGCCACGCTCCTCGCACGATGAGGATCGTGACCAGCACGGATACGATGGGATCAGCGAGGAGCCAACCGGTGAGGTGGATGACGAGAGCCGCGACCACGGTCCCTATGGAGCCAAGCAGGTCGCTCAGCACGTGGAGGTAGGCGCCACGCACGTTGAGGCTAGCGCCGCTCGCCGCGTGCAGGGTGCGCGCGGCTATGACGTTCGCGACCAGGCCGATGAGAGCGATCACCAGCATCAGGCCACCTTCCACGGGCTGTGGCTGGGTGAAGCGGGCGATGGCCTCCCACACGATGAACGCCGAGATGACCAGCAGCGCGGCACCGTTCAGCAGAGCAGCCAGAACTTCCAGTCGCAGGTAGCCGTAGGTGCGTCTCGGGGTCTCCGGCCGAGCGCTGAACCACGTCACGAACAGCGAGAAGGCGAGTGCGGCAACGTCCGCCAGCATGTGGCCGGCATCGGCCAGTAGGGCCAGCGAATTGGAGACGATACCGCCCACGACCTCGGCCACGAACACCGTGAGCGTTATTACCAGAGCCACACGCAGGAGGCGCGCGTGGCCCGCGCCTCTCGCTTCCCGCCCTCCATCGTCACTCGATGAGTCAGGCGCGGAGCTGCCGTGATGGTGGCCAGCGTGGGAGTGAGCCATTAGAATCAGGGCGTGCTGGTGCGCATCGTAGTCATCGTTCTACTGGTGCTGGCGAACGCGTTCTTCGTCCTGGCGGAGTTCGCCATTCTTCGCGCGCGTGTCCCGAGGCTGGAGACGATGATGCGGCAGGGCGACCGCCTTGCCCGGTACGCCATGCGCGCAGCCGCCGCTCCGGCGCGCGTGCTTGCCGCGAGTACACTCGGCATATCACTGGCCAGCATCGCCATCGGTTGGACCCTCGCCGGATGGCTGTATTCCATCGCCCGGCCGGCCGGCAGCACAGGCGCCATAGTGGCGCTGATAGTCGCTATCGTCATCACAGTCTACCTCCAGGTCATTCTGGGCGAGCTCGCTCCACGTACGGTAGCGCTCGCGCGTCCAGAACATTTCGCCAGGTTCCTGGCGCCGCCCCTTCTGGCCTTCGCCTGGATCACGTTCCCACTCAATGCTCTGGTGGCGAGGTCGTTGCGTCGAATCAACCACGACATCCGCGAGCGCGTACCCCCCGGAGAAGCGGGAGCGATCCATGGTCCCGACGAGCTGCGACTACTGGTGGAGCAGAGTGAAGAAGTTGGCGCGCTCGAGCCCCAGGACGCGGATCTGCTCGAGGGCGTCTTCGAATTCACCGAGAAGACCGCCGACGACGTGATGACCCCGCGCACCGAGATAATCGCTCTTCCCATCGACGCTACGCTGGAGCAGACGCTCGCTACGGTCGAAGAGAGCGGACTCTCACGGATCCCGGTATACCGTGGCTCGATTGACAGTATCGTGGGTCTCCTGCTGGCGAAAGATCTACTCCCCGTGGCACGGCGCTCACCGAACGGATTCTCGCCGGCCGATGTGATGCGGCCCGTCCACCTGATCCCGGGAACACGCCAGGTTGAAGAAGTGCTCGCCGACTTCAAACGACTCAAGGAGCACATGGCGATCGTCCTCGATGAATACGGCGGAACCGCCGGAGTGGTAACCATGGAGGATCTGCTCGAGGAGATCGTCGGGGAGATCATGGACGAATACGACGTCCAGGAAGCACCCACCCCAGCCGCACCCAGCGCGCACGGAGAGCTGCTGGTGGCCGGGGAGATGAATATAGATGACCTGAACGAGGAATACGGGCTCGACGTGCCCGACGCCGAGTACTCCACGATCGGTGGCTTCGTCTTCGGCACGCTCGGCCGGCTTCCCCGACCGGGAGATTCTGTCACCGCGGGTGGTGCGTCCTTCACGGTTCGCACGATGGACAACCGGCGGATCGAGTCACTCGCCGTGCGGCTAGAGAAGGCCTGAATCACTCCGTCGTGCTATCCGGGCACATTCCAGCACCGCTTCGATGAAGCTCGACGGATCGGCCAGGCCCCGTCCAGCGATGTCCAGGGCGGTCCCGTGATCGGGCGAGGTGCGCGGGAACGGGAGCCCCAGGGTGATGTTCACGGCGCGGCCGAAGGAAGCCACCTTGATCGCCGTCATTCCCACATCGTGATAGGGCGCGAGCACCGCGTCGAAGTCGCCGCGCATGGCTCGAACGAATACGGTATCCGCCGGGAAAGGGCCGGCCAGGCCCGCCGCGCGCGCTGCTGGCGCGAGAAGCTCGTCGTCCTCGCGACCGAAACGGCCGCTGTCGCCGGCGTGCGGATTGAGCGCGCACAGCGCGATGCGTGGCTCCGGGATGCCGTACCAATCGCGCAGCCCCGTCCGGGTGACGCCGGCCACCTCGATTATCCCATCGTATGAGAGGCTATCGGCTACCTCGCGAAGCGGGATGTGGGTGGTCACGAGCGCCACGCGCAGGCGATCGGAGGCGAGCATCATCGCCACTCGCGCGCCGGTGATGTGCGCCAGCATCTCGGTGTGGCCGGGGAAGTCGTAGCCACCCCTCAGAAGGGCAGCCTTGTCTATGGGAGCGGTGACCATTCCCTGCACCGTTCCCGCGAGCGCGAGCGCGGCCGCGCGCTCGATCGCCGCTCCAGCGAGACGGCCAGCCTCGCTGACGCCGGCCTCCGGCAACCAGCTACCAGTCGAGTCATCCACGGGAACCGCGAGACCCTCTGGCCCCACGATCCATGGCTCGCAGGCGTCGCGCACACGCTCATCCGCCAACGCGAGCGCAACTATCTCCGGCCCGATGCCGCGCGGGTCGCCCAGGGTGATGGCGAGTCGGGGACGCCCGGTGGAGCTCATCAGTCGCTCCTCTCGTCCCTCACTACGCGATATAGCGTGGGGGCCACGGCACGGCTCACGTTCCGGCCAATCTCACCCAGGAGCTCGACCTCGAGCGTGCGACTGGCGTACTCCACTCGCACACGGTCTCCCACTCCCACGGACGTCGAGGCCCTGGCGCGCTTGTCGTTCACGTACACTGCGCCCACATCGCACGCTTCCTTACCTTCTGTCCTGCTCTTCACGAGCAGAAGCCGCTTGAGCGCCAGATCCACCCGCACGGCTCAGCCGCGAACGGAGACGTAGATCTGCTCGCGGAGGTTGTCGAGGTAGCGACGGATACTCTTCTGCTGCGCGAGCTGATCGCGGATCTGCTGTCGGAAGTCGCTGACCGTGGGCTCGCGTGAGTCCTTCATGGAAGTGATCTCCAGGATGAAGAACTTGGGCACCCCGCGCGACTTGTCCTCGATACTGAACGGGTCGAGGATATCGCCGGCCTTGTGATCCTTGATTGCTGTCTGGTACTCCTGGGGCAACTCCGCCTGCGGAAACGGCTCCGGCATCATCTTCTCTTCCGCCGGGTCATGGAACCTGGCCACCAGCGAATCGTAGCTGGTGCCGGCGCGCCAGAGCGCGGCCACGCTGTCGGCCAGCGCGTGTGCCCTGGCCACCTGCGCCGAATCGATATCCGCACGGATGAGAATGTGCCGACCCTTCACCTCGGCCGGCTGCGCCCTGTCCACCTTGATTATGTGGTAGCCGAAGGTGGTCCTGATCACCGGACTCACCGACCCCGGACGAAGCGCGAAGTACACGCGGTCGAAGGCGGGAACAAACTCGCCGCGGCGGTGCCAACCCAGATCGCCCCCGAGCTCCTTGCTGCCAGGGTCCATCGATTCGCGCTTGGCGATCTGCGCGAAGTCGCCGCCGTTGCGGATCTCCACCAGCAACGACTCCGCCTTCGCGAGCGCGGCGGAGTCGGCCTGCGCGCTCGGCTTGGGAGTGATGACTATCTGACGATAGGTGATCGTCGCGGGGAGACGCTGGATCTGCTCCTTGGAGGCCTGAAAGAACGAATCCACCTCCGCCTCCGAGACAGGCGCCGGGGCCAGCTTCTTATCCTGGCGGAGCTTCTCGAACAACTTCTGCTGCAGCCGTTGGCGGCGGGCCTCGTCGAGCAGCCAGCGACGGTACTCCTCCGGCGTACCGAAGCCGGCTCCCTTGAGCTGGGCGCGGAACTCGGCATCGTTGCTGAACCGGCCACGAATCTTGGTGAGCTGCTGATCCACGTCGCCCGAGATCTCGGTGGCGTCCACCTCGATCTTCTCGACTTTCGCCTCGTGGAGGAGCAACTCCTCATCGATGATCGTTCCGAGCACGCGCTGCGCGAGCGCGGCGCGCCCGGCGGAATCGGTGGGCATCTTCTGCCCCTGAGCCGCGAGCGCACCGATCTGCTCCTCGACCTGCGTACGCAGGATGGGTTCGCTGCCTACCACAGCCACCACACCGTCGATCGGCACTACCTCCCTGGCCGCGACGGCACTGCTCGTATCCCGATCGCCGGCCGCGACGGCACCGCTCGTATCCTGAGCCGCGGCGGTGCCGGTTGCGGCGACGAGCAGTGCCAGGAGTAACAGCGAAAGCTTCTGCATGCGCATTCTACCCATGACGCTGAACGTTGGTCCGGATCACCGTGGCTTCTTCGCAGCGGTATCGGTCGAGGTCTTGGGCGCACCCAGCGGGACCTCCGTGGCCGGCCGGTTCTTGGCCTTGGCGGAATCGGCGGCAGCCCGCGCCGCTGTTGCCTGCTCGATCGCGCGCTCCAGTCCGGCCGCGTTCACCTTCCAATCGTACTTCTCCCTCAACACCGACGCGACCGGCTGCGGCACGTCAACGAACCGCGCCTCCTGCGTCATGAGCTTGTCCATGTACTGGTCGATGCGTCCCGCTGCGATGCGCTCACGCTGGCCATCCGTGGACCCGCTGTCTTCCAGCGCCGCCGGACCCACTCCCAGCTGCTCCCAGGTGCTGCCAACGATCTGCGCGAACTTGGAGTGCAGCTCGGAGAGCTCGGCGGGATCGAGCTGCACCTTGGCGCTGTCGGCCTGGTGTAGCACGAGGTCATTGCGGATCACGACCTTCAGGAATTGCACAATCTGGCTGTCGGGAGCTTCCTGGAAGCCCCGCTGGATCTGCGCCTTCTGGGGGTACGCCTCCACCCAGCTCACGAGACGGCCCAGGGTGAACTTTCCGGCCTTGGACGTGGCCAGCACGGCATCGTCCTTGGTGTGAGAATCGAGGTCCTTGGCGGCGGCGCGGATGGTGCCAACCGCGTTGTCCTTCATGTGGACCTCCGCCTTCTCCTCGAGCTGAGCCAGGTAGGTGCTGTCGGCCGACCGCATGGCGTCCGCGTTCACCGCCTGCGTGAACTCATCCTTCACTTCGGGGAAGGTGGAGCGCCGGATGATGTGGTAGCCGAACTGCGTCTGCACCACCGGAGAGATCTCGCCGGGCTTTAGCGCGGACACAGCATCCTGGAATTCCTTGACCATCGCGCCCTGCGGGAAGATGCCGAGGTCGCCTCCGCGCGCGGCCGATCCGGGGTCCTGGCTGTTCTGCTTCGCCAGATCCGCGAAGTTGGCGGAGGTGGCGCGTGCACGCACACCCTGCGCGACCTTGCGGATGGAATCGCGTGTTGCGGGCGCGGCGTTGGCCGGCACCACGAACAGAATGTGCCGCGCCGCGAGGAGCTCGCCCTTGTTGTAGCGAGATTCGGCGTTGGCGGTGTCGAGGCCCGGGAAGCCCTTGGCGATCTGCTCGTGCCACTTCGACATGCGCTCCTGGGCGATGATGGGCCAGAGCGCCTCGTCTACCAGCTTCGGGTCATTGAGCGAATCGCCGTGCGCAGCTGCCTGCCCCAGGAGCTGATAGTTGACCCAGAGGTCCGTGATGGCACGAGCGATCTCCGGGCTGACCGGCGCCTTCGACTGGCTGAGCAGCGCGCCGAGCCGATCGACCGACAGTTCCTGCGAACCGGCCTTCGCCGCCACGTCAACGTGCGCGGTCATGGCTTCCTTGAATCCCTCGCATGCGCTGAGCGTGGCGACCAACGTGATGAGGGCGGTGAGCGAGCGTCTCATGTATCTGGACCTGGGTGCGTGGTAGACGGGTTACGTGAAGCGGGTCACCGGCTGCAGATAGCCAGCTGACGTCCGCGTGACTTCATGATTGTGGTTGGACGCGCTCGACGATCAGGCTTCCCAGAGCCCGCACGAGACCATCCAGTAACGCGGCGCCGCCGAGCCGCGTGAGCTTCAGGGAGAGTGGTTTGGTACGTCGGACCTCGGCCTGGAACTGCACTTCATGAAATGCCGCGGTGAGCCCCTTGAGCCGGGGTACCGCGGCCTCACGAAAGGTAATACGGGCCTCATTGCCGCGCACCAGGATGCCTTCGATGCCGAGGTGGCCCCCCACGACGCGGAGGAGTGCCGTGGCCAGAAACGCCTGCGCCGGTTCCGGCAGCGGGCCGAAGCGGTCGCGAAGCTCGGCGCGCAGCGCCTCGATATCGGAGGGCTCGGTCATCTTCGCCAGGCGACGATAGATGTCGAGCTTGGCATCCTGGATCGATACGTACTCGTCCGGCAGATAGCTCGCCGCATCCAGCGAGACCTCTGCCGGAACCATCTTCGGGGCACCGTTCCCGTTCTGCATGTGCCTCACCGTCTCGTCGAGCATCTTGAGGTACAGCTCGAAGCCCACCGCGTGGACGAACCCCGACTGCTCCGGGCCAAGCAGGTTGCCGGCGCCGCGCATCTCGAGATCCTTGAGCGCCACGCGGTAGCACGCGCCGAGCTCCGTGTACTGCTCGAGCACCTTCAAGCGACGTTCTGCATCGAGGTCCAGGATGTCGGGCACCAGCAGGTAACAGTAGGCCCTGCGATGCGAGCGCCCCACGCGACCACGCAACTGATAGAGCTGCGCGAGCCCCAGGTGATCCGCCCGGTTCACGAACATCGTGTTGGCATTCGACACGTCCAGCCCCGACTCGACGATCATCGTGGACACGAGCACGTCCACCTCGCCAGCCACGAAGCGGCGCATCACTTCTTCCAGGTCGCGCTCGCGCATCTGGCCGTGGGCCACGGCCACTCTGGCGCGTGGAGCCACGCGCTGCACGTGGTCGGCCACGCCCACGATGGTCTCTATGCGGTTGTGCACGAAGAACACCTGCCCTCCGCGGTCGAGCTCCCGAGCTATCCCTTCCTCGATCAGCCCGTCGTCCCACGGTTCCACGAAGGTGAGCACCGGAGAGCGGTCGCGTGGAGGCGTCTGGATCAGCGTGGCATCACGCAGGCCAGCCAGCGACTGATGGAGTGTGCGTGGTATGGGAGTGGCGGTGAGCGTGAGAACGTCGGTCTCGAGCTTGAGCTCCTTGAGCCTCTCCTTGTGACGCACGCCGAAACGGTGCTCCTCATCCACTATCACGATTCCGAGATCCGCGAACTTCACATCGGGACTCAGGAGCCGGTGCGTTCCGATTATCACATCCACCTTCTTCGCCGCCAGGTCGGCCAGGATGGCCGCCTGCTCCTTGTGCGTCTGGAACCGGCTGAGGGTCGCCACTCGCACAGGGAAGTCAGCCAGCCGCTCGGTGAAGGTGCGGCCGTGTTGCTCGGCGAGGATGGTGGTGGGAACCAGAACCGCGGCCTGCCGACCCGACTGCACTGCCTTGAAGGCCGCGCGCACCGCCACCTCGGTCTTGCCGTACCCCACGTCTCCCACCAGCAGACGATCCATGGGACGCGCGCTCTCCATGTCGCGCTTCACCTCGTCGGTTGCCGTGCGCTGGTCGGGAGTGTCCTCGAAGAGGAACGACGACTCCAACTGTCGCTGCCAGGAGCCATCGGGGAGCGCGCAAGGTTTGGTGGCCATTCGCCGTCTCGCGTAGAGCTCCAGCAACTCAACCGTCATCGCCTGGAGCGCAGCGCGGGTCCGGTCGCGCTGCTGCGCCCAACGCTTGCCACCGAGCTTGTGCAGGCGGGGCGGCGGCGCATCGGAACCCAAGTCGCCGGCGGAGCGGTAGCGCTCGATCTGGTCCACGCGGTAGAGCGGCACGTTGAGCCTGTCGCCGCCCTCATACTCGATCACCGCCACCTCCATGGTGGCCTCGCCTACGAATATCCTCTCTATTCCCCGGTAGATTCCCACTCCGTGCTCGAGGTGGACCACATAGTCGCCCGCCTTGAGGCCAGTGATGCTGTTGAGAGGCGTTCCACTCGCGTAGCGCCTCTGCCTGCGTATACGGCGCTCACGCCGAAAGATCTCGTGGTCGGTGAGCACGCGGAGCCCGGGCGCGGTGCCACGCGCCGGTATGACGAAGCCGCCGTCCACCACGCCCACCGCCAGCGCGGCGCTCGTCTGGCGCACGCCGCCCTCGCTGAGCAACTCGTCGAGCCGCTCCGACTGGCCGGCGTTGTCACTCAGGATGAGCGTGGGCATTCCCCCGCCAATGATGTGGCGCAGCCGCTTGATGTCACGGTCCACCGGCTCGGGCGGAAGGATGGGGAAAGTCACCTCCGGGCCCTGCTGACTGGCTCCCTCGTCGGTCTCTCCGGAGCGGAGCGTGATGGTGCCGAACGCCGCGAGAGAGGCCAGCGCCACGGCCGGCTCGCGGAACAGATCCTCGCGCTCCGCCGTGTCCTCGCCGCGCCGGCGTGCCAACTCCACATGGTGGCGCGCATCCTCCCACGTGCGACGCATCTCGGCATCCACGTGCGCGTGCGCCGGGACGATCACCAGAGTGTCGCTCGGGAAGAGATCCGTGAGGGCGCCCCGCGTGGCGCCCTCCACCTCGGCGCCCACGCTGCCATCCACGGGGAGGACCAGCGCGAGCTCCGCCTCGCGGGTGGAGCGCTGGGTGGCCATGTCGAAATGCCGGAGCGATGCCACTTCATCTCCCCAGAACTCCATCCGAACGGGATTGGCCATGCCGAACCCGTACACGTCGACGATGCCGCCTCGCACGCTGAACTGGGCCACATCCTCCACCAGCTGCACGCGCTCGAAGCCCACGGTCTCGAGGTGGGCCACGACGTCCTCGAGCCGGCGCACGTCCCCCACGCGCAGCTCGAGCCTCGTGGCTCGCACGGTGTCGCTGAGACGAGTGCGCTCCTGCACTGCGCGCGAGGTGGTGATGAGAATAGCCACCTCACCACGCGCGACGCGTTCCAGTGTTTCCACACGCTCGCCAGCCACCTCCAGGTGGGGCTCCACCTCGCCGAATCCCTCACGAGGTGGGTAGAGCGCGATCTGATCCGGGTCGCCGAGCGCCGTGAGATCGGCGAGCCAGCGCTCCGCATCAGGAAGAGTCTGCGCCACCACGGCCAGGAAGCGGCTCGGGCCGAGCTGTTGCTGCAGTGTCGCGCACAGCGCGGCATCACTGGAACCATGCAGGCCCTTCACTGCCACTCCACCGCCGGGCGCGGGAATCAGATCGAGCAACCGCGTGAACGCAGGCAGCGCGCTCATCGCGTCGAGAATCGTGGGTAATGCCATTTATTATGAAGACCTGCGCCGACCGCCGCTCGCGACGATGGATTCCGTGAGGAGCGCGGCAAGCGCAATGACTAGAAGTGGGACCAGGATCGGGCGCCTGGGCGCCGACGCGAACACGCCTCGTTCCAGGCTCGCGTCGTCATCCACGGCGCGCACATTACCCGCGCGCACTCGTGCGGCCAGCGCGGTGACGTCTAGCCGGCGCAACTGCGATTCAGTTGGCTCCGGATTCACCACGAGTGCTCCGGCGCGCGTGCCTCCCTCGAGAAAAAAATACACTCCCGGACGCTCCGGCGCCGTGAGCGAGTCGCCTTGCAGTGGGAGAGCCCTGGGAGCCGCCCGCCCCACTCCGCCCGGCACCTCGAGCGCCTCCACATCGGGCGGCCGCGGAACCGTGGCACCGGGCACCGCATGAAGCACCACCCCGGGGTCACGACTCAGTCGCTGTGAGAGGATATCGCCGAGCCACGGAACGAACACCGCGCGAACGGGGAAATTCGTGGCTTCGGGAGTGAGCGGCGACGCGATGAGTACGTAGCGCGGACCGCTCACTATCCATGGTTCGCCCGCGGTGGTGGCGAGGGTGTCGGAGCGGGCGCCGGTGCGTAGCGCGAGCTCGTAGCGGTACGACACGCTCACGCCTCCGAGCGAGTCCACGGCTCCATTCCCACGCTCGCCGGCGCGCACCACGCTCTCGCCGCGCTTCGCGGCGCCGAGCCGCCAGGGGATGTCCAGCCGTTCGAGCACGCGATTCGCCGCACCCGCGCGCACCGGGTCGGAAGGGGCCACGAGGAGTGCCGGGAGCGAAGTCGCTTCGTCGGCCGGCACCACCATCACGTCGCGACCAGTTGTGACGCGCTCCGCACCCACCAGCGCGTCCACTGCGCTGCCCACGAAGAGCCCGGCCGAAGAGACCACTCCCACCCCGGGCGCCGGACCGATCCACGCCGCGAAGTGCCTGACGTCGTCTCCGCGCAGTTCATCTGGCTCGAGCTCCACGGTCCCCGCGGTCCAGCCGCGCTCGGGGGGCGCCGCGCGGACGAGTATTTCCTCATCCCTGGACGCTGTGCCGCGCGCGAGTGTGCGACCTTCGAGGTCTATGCGGTAGGTGGCCGAGTCGTTGGTGAGAACCCGGGCCAGCACCGCGCCGCGCGGCGTCCATCTGAGTGGCGAGCCCGCAGCCTCGGTCACCGCGCGGTTGATTGGAGGAGCTGTACGCGGCCGGTAGACTCGCGCCCTGATGCGACCAAGCGTCACCGGTGCCGCCCAGCTCGTGGCCTGCGCATCCGTGAGGATCACCACCTCCTGGTCGCGAAGCGAAGCGCTCCCCGCGAGCGACGCAGCCGTGGTAACCGCGCCCTCGAGATCGCCGGCGCCAGCAAGGGGCTCCACCCTGGAGATAGCGTCGAGCACCGCCGCGCGACCTCCGCCGCGTACCACGCCGTCGGCCGTCACGAGCCATAGCCTGTCATCGGCCGAGGCACGACGTACCACACTCCTCGCTCTCTCGCGCAACTCCTCGAGCACCGGCCGGCCGGACACGATTGCTGAGGTGCTGAGCGAGTTGTCGAGAACTACCGCGAGTGCGGTGGGTGCGTGGCCGCTGCCAGCCAGTTGCAGAACAGGGCGCGCGGCAGCCGCGGCGATGAGCAGTACGGCCGCCACGCGCAGTAGCATGAGGAGAAGATTCCTCAACCGCAGCTTGCGACTGTGCTCCCGCTCCGCGCGAGCCAGATAGCGCACCGCCGGGAAATCGATGCGCGCACCCGTACGCCGGCGGAGCAGGTGGATGAAGAGCGGGATGGCAGCCGCGCCGGCAGCGAGCAGCCAGAGAGGCGAGAGGAAGTCGATCACGGCAACCGCGCTCGCGCGGCGAAGGCGCGTCGGAGCGGCACGCCGAATGGGGCATCGGTGGTGATCGTCTCGTACATCGCGCCAGCCGAAGCGAGTGACTCGCGCCACTCACGCAACGCGGCATCCACCGTGGCGCGATACGCCCCGCGCACCTCGGCCACGGCCGCCGGCACCTCGACTCCGCTCTCCGGATCCACGAACAGAGCGTCGCTCGCGCCGGGCAACTCACGCTCCGCGGGGTCGAGGATGTGCAGCACCGCCACATGGTGGCCCGCGTGGCGCAGAGATCGCAGGTGAGCGACGACCTCCTCGGGGTCCATCAGGAGATCGGAGATCAGCACCACCATGCCGCGTCGCGGGATCAGACGCGCCGCCTCCTCGAGCGCCACGGTGGCGTGCGAGGCGTGGCCAGCACCAGGGTCATCGAGGGCCGCCACTATTCTGCGCCACTGCCCGGTGCTGGTGCGCGGACGGAGCACCGTGCGAACCTTGTCGTCGAAACGGACCAGACCAACAGCATCGCGCTGGCGCAGGAAGAGGAGCGCCAGCGCCGCCGTCACTCGCTCGGCATAGGCCAGCTTGGTGAGACGAGCCGGATCACCGCGCCAATCCATCGACCGGCTGACATCGAGCACGATCGTGGCGCGAAGGTTCGTCTCCTCTTCGTACTGCTTCACCACCCACTTATCGGCGCGCGCGACGATCTTCCAGTCCACGTGGCGCAACTCGTCGCCTGGCTGATAGGGACGATGCTCCGCGAACTCCACCGAGAACCCCTTGCGCGGGGAACGGTGAAGACCGGTAAGGAACCCATCCACCACCCACCGCGCCACGATCTCGATACGGCCGAGAGCCGCGATCGTGGCGGGATCGATGAGGTCGGCACGCTGACCTGGTACGACTATGCTCATTGGCTCCGTGGAAGCTAGACGCGGAAGCCAATAGTTGGAAGGAAGACAGCTCTACCGCGCGCTGGCCGCTCCGTAGTAGATGCCGTTGAACAGGAATTGGAAGGTCCCGTGTGGCTGCGCGCGGAAGGTGATCTCCGGGCCGAACAGGAAGAGCTTCCCCTTCCCCACGCTGGCCTCCGCGACCGCCACTCCCTTGTCCAGGTGCTGCTGCCCCCACGCCCAACCGCTGCGGAGCGGTGAAGGATTGTCGTACCAGGCAACCTTGCGAACGGTGGAATCGGCACCCGTGAGGCGGAATACCGGACTGTGGGCGAACAGTACCGCCACGCTGTCGGGTATCCCGTAGGCAAGTGGGTTGCTGTTGTCCACGCGTGCTTCGAGCACCGAGCCCGGTATGAAGAATTCATCGCGAGCGAGCGGCTTGGCGCTGCTGTCGCGCACCAGGGCGTCGGCGACCGGCAGGCCAAGGTGGTGGGCAAGAATGGTGGAACTCCCCACGGTGAGTACAGTTCCCCCCGCCTGCAGGAAGTCGCGGAGCCTGGGCACCGTCTTCGTCACCGTCACATGCCCGAGCCGATCGCGGAACTCGGC
>DATCXG010000004.1:0-4722 GCA_036565945.1 Gemmatimonadaceae bacterium | reverse complement strand
TGGCCTCGCCCGCGAGGATCCCCGCGAACGCCCCCTGCCGCGTGGCGAGCGGCACGCGAGCGAGGCTGAGTATCAGCGCCGGGAAGAGCTGGGTGACGAAGTTGTAGCCCATCAGGAGCAGCATCACCAGCGTCTCGCCGCCGCGAAGCGCGAAGTACACCGCGACGAGAGTGATTACCGGCACGAGCGACTTGGCCAGCCACTCCACCGTCCGCTCACTCGTGGACGGCACCACCTTGCCATAGACGTTTTTCGCGAGGATGGTGCACGCCGCGATGAGCAACATCGAACCCGGCACGAGCGCCGTGAGCAACCCAGCCGCGCCAATGGTTCCAACTACCCACGGTGAGAACGTCTGCTTCGACACGCGTAACAGCGCGAGATCGGACTGAGCACCTTCCAGACCGGGCACCTGCAGGATGGCCGCGAAGCCGGTGAAGAACACGAACAGCAGCACCAGCTGATAGAGCGGCATGATCACGGCGTTCTTGCGGAATACATTCTCGTTCCGCGCGGTGTACACGGAACCGAAGGTGTGCGGCCACATGTAGAATCCGAGCGCCGTGAGCACTACTGTCGAGATGAACCAGGTGGGGCTCATCCCAGTGACCGGGAGCGTGAGGAAACCCGGCTGCGCACGGTCGATGGCCTCGAACATCTCCTGGAATCCGCCGTAGTGATGGATGGGCAGGTACGCGCCGAGCATGACCGCCACACACAGGATCATCACGTCCTTCACCAGGGCAGTCCACGCCGATCCGTGTACGCCCGAGATCACCACGTATACCATCAGCACTGCGCTGCTGATCCAGATCGCAGCCTCCGCCGACACCGCGCCGTACGAGGCCTCCGAGACTATGATGCCGAGCCCCTTCATCTGCAGCACCAGATAGGGGATCATCGCCACCACGCTCACCAGCGACACCAGCACGCCCAGCGACTCGCACCGGTACTTGCTCACGAAGAAGTCCGCCTGCGACACCAGGCGGTGCTCCCTGGCGTAGCGCCAGATCACTGGCAGCAGGAAGTACGACATCACATAGGCGAGCGTTCCGTAACACAGTATGTAGAACGCCGGCGCCCCCTTCCCGTACGCCCAGCCGCTGCCGCCCAGGAAGGTGAAGGTGGTGTAGATCTCACCCGCCATGAGGAGGAAGACGAACACGGTACCGAAGCCGCGGCCGCCCACGCTCCACTGCTCCAGACTCATCGTGCGACCACTTCGCGCGCGCACGCCCAGGAAGAGCGCTAGCGCGAGCGTGGCGACCATGATGAGCAGAGCAGAGCTCACCCGTGCTCCCCCTCCCCCTCCCCCTCCCCCGCTCCTTCCTCGTCACCAACGACCGACCGGACCGCCGGGCTGGCGGCGGTGGCGGTGCGGTCGAGGGCGTAGATGAGCCCCATCACCCCGGAAGTGATGAGCACCCACGCCACTATCCAGAACAGCAGGAATGGAAGCCCCAACACATAGGGCTCCACACGATTGGCCAGGGGCAAGCCGCCCAGCATCCCGATGGCCGGCAAGATGGCCAGCCATCGATGCGCCCTCACCGCGCCCTGGCTCCCGAGAGGTATTCGAGCGCCGCGCAGACAAAGATCGCCACCCCACTCTCCAGCGCGCGCTCGTCGATGTCGAACCGCTCGTGGTGGTGCGGGTACTTGATCCCTCGTGCCTCGTTACGCGCGCCGATGAAGAAGAACGACCCGGGCGAGCGCTGGAGGTAGGCCGAGAAGTCCTCCCCACCCATGGTGGGATGCGCCTCGACGAGCGCATCGGCACCCACCGCTTGCTCCACCACGCCGCGCATGAAGGCGCTCACTTTCTCGTCGTTCACCACCGGGCGGTAGCCGCGCCGGAAGGAGAGCTCGTAGGTAGCGCCGTGCGCGCTGGTCACTCCCCGAACGATTCGCTCCATCAGCTCCGGGATGCGATCCCTCAGCGCCGCGTCGAAGGTGCGCACGGTGCCGGTGAGCTCGGCGGTCCCCGGAATCACGTTGGTCGTGGTGCCAGCGATGAACCGGGTGACGGAGACGACCGCGTTCGCGAGCGGGTCGACGTTGCGGGCCACGATGTGCTGCAGGTTGGTGACTACCTGAGCGGCCACCGCGATGCTGTCCACCGTCTCATGCGGCAACGCCGCGTGTCCGCCCGCACCGCGCACCACGATGTTGAAGGTGTCAGGGGAGGCCATCAGTGCTCCAGCCTTCACGCCCACCTTCCCTATAGGCATGGGTAACCAGAGGTGCGCGCCGATGATAACGTCCACACCGTCCATCACTCCGGCGTCCACCATCTGTTGGGCACCACCAGGGAAATCTTCCTCTGCGTGCTGGAAGATGAAGCGCACCTCCCCGTGCAGTCGCTCGCGTAGGCCCGTGAGCACCGTGGCGGCGCCGAGCAGCATCGATGTGTGCCCGTCGTGCCCACAGGCGTGCATGACGCCCGGATTCTGCGAGACATACTCGACTTCGTTCAGCTCCGTTATCGGAAGCGCGTCCATGTCGGCGCGGATGGCGAGCACCGGGCCGGGCGCGGCACCCTTGAGCCGCGCCACCACACTCGTTGCGGTCGGGCGCGAGAGCTCCAGGCCGCCGAGCTCGCTGAGCTTGTCGTACACGAACTGCGCGGTGCGCTCCTCGTGGAAGGAGCGCTCGGGGTGCTGGTGGAGGTACCGCCGCCACTCTACAACGGCGTCTCGCACGCCTGCTGCCGCGCGCGCCGGAGAGATGTCTGCTATTGGAATAGTGCTCGTCATTGTGTGCTCCTGAAAACGGCTCGGCCGTATATGTCGAATGTGACGCGGCGGGGCGAGGAGCGCCAGTGCTCGCTGCCCCACACTCGCGGCATGCGCGTCTTCAGGTTCGACTCGGTGCCTCTCCGCTCAGGGCGAACGCGTGCATTCACCAGCGGCAGTGAAGCGTGACGCTCTGGCTCGGCGCCGAGCATCTCATGGCGTGGCGCCGCCACGGCGCGGCGGCGATATTCACGGGTCGCAGCGAGACAATCGTGACCTTCGGCAGATCACTGCTCTGTGAGGTGCAACATGGTACGGACTCTCCTGGCCGCACTACTTCTCCCGCTCGCCTCGGCCTCCGCGCCCACCGCCGCTCCTACCACCGCGACCACCCGCGCGCCCGCCACCGCGATGCGCGCCGACTCGGTGACCATCACCGAATGGACAGTGCCCTGGGAGCGGAGCCGCCCGCGCGATCCATTCGTGGACGCCCAATCGCGCGTGTGGTTCGTTGGACAGACGGGTAATTACATCGCCAATCTGGATCCATCGACCGGAAAATTCCGCCGCTATGAGATCGACGCCGGCACCCTGCCGCACAACCTGATCGTGGATCGCAGCGGGCATGTCTGGTTCGCGGGCAACGCCGCCGGCTACATCGGTCGGCTCGATCCGGCTTCCGGGAAGGTCACGAAGTATCCCATGCCCGACCCCGCGGCGCGTGATCCACACACTCTCGTACTCGACCAGAAGGGCGACATCTGGTTCACTGTGCAGGGAGGCAACTTCGCCGGGAAACTCGAAACTCGAACCGGCAAGGTGCAACTGGTGAAGGTCCCCACCGAGGACGCGCGACCGTACGGGATCGTGATCGACTCCAAGGGACATCCTTGGCTCTGCGAGTTCGGAGTCAACAAGATCGCTACGATCGACCCAGCCACCATGCGCCTGCGCGAGTACACGCTTCCCAATGAGGGTGCTCATCCCCGGCGCCTGGTGGTCACGCCCGACGATCGCGTCTGGTACGTGGACTATTCCCTCGGCACGCTGGGCCGTCTGGACCCGGCCACCGGAGCCGTGAAGGAATGGACCGCCCCCGGCGGCAAGTCGTCCAAGCCGTACGCCATGACGATCGACGATCGCGGGCGGCTGTGGTTCGTGGAGACGGGCCCGCAGCCGAACATGGTCGTGGGCTTCGATCCCGGTAGCGAGAAGTTCTTCAGCACGACGCCGATAGCCGAGAGCGGCGGCCGCACGGTGAGGCACATGATGTTCGACCGTGCCAGTGGCTCGTTGTGGTTCGGAACCGATGCGAACACCATCGCACGGGCGAAGATCGAGTAGCGGGCTCGGTGCGCGATGACACGCAGATGCACATCGTCGCGCATACCAGGGACCATGAGGAAGCGCTGCGGATCGATGGCCGACTGGACCATCGGTGCCATGTGGCGGCTCTAGACTGGCCGCCCTCTCGTCGAGCGAGCACGGCCGGCTACCATCGCGCACGCTACAGTTGGTCCTCCACTCCGGGCTTTCCAGCGGGAACTGACACCGCAATATTGGGCGCATGAAGCACCGGGTACAGGCTTCACGTCTGCCAGGGAGGATCGCATGCGCCTCGGAATCGCTGGACTTCTCGCATTGCTGTGCTTCGGCGGCACGGCTTGCTACCACGCCACCATCGTGACGGGTCGCCCCGCATCATCGGATTCGATCAGCATCCCCTGGGCGAACAGCTTCGTCTACGGCCTCGTGCCGCCGCCACTGGTGGACGCAGCCGCGAAGTGCCCCAACGGAGTGGCAAGGGTAGAGACGCAGCATAGCTTTCTCAATGGGCTGGTGCAGTTCATAACCCTCGGCATCTACACGCCCATCCAGATCGACGTGACCTGCGCCGCCACCGGCCCGGTCAAGACGAGCGATGCCTCGACCGTGACTCCGGTGCTGAAGGTGGGGGAAGCCGCGGACTCTGTGGCACGGCTCCGAG
>DATCXG010000002.1:0-5351 GCA_036565945.1 Gemmatimonadaceae bacterium | reverse complement strand
CCGCCCTGCAGTCACACTCGACGTCGAACGCGGCCTCGGTCTCGAAGCACGCAGCTCTGGCCGCGCTCTCGGACCGCGTCGCAGCTGACCGTGCGGTGGCAGCAATGGTGACCGAGTTCCACGCGCGGCGTGATGCCGTGGTGGCGGAGCTCGCCGCCGAGCCCAGACTCAGCTTCCTGCAGCCCGATGGTGCGTTCTACGTCTACCTGAACGTCGGTGCCGTAGGTGCGGGCGAGGGAGCTGGAGCAGGGAGTGCTTTCGCGCAGCACTTGCTCGAGCAGCACGATGTGGCGGTGGTGCCCGGTGCGGCATTCTACACCCCCGACTGGGTTCGCATGTCGTACGCGGCGCCCATGGAGAGCGTGCTCACGGGCGTGCGTCGTGCCATCACTGCCTTCCGCGAGATGGCGCCACGCTGATCGTGGAGGTGGCGGGGAGACGCGAATGGCGTGAACCCGTGCTTGATGTTGCAGTTCCTCAACATGCTACCCATTCCTGGGCAATCGATGATCACTACCATCGTGTTGATCAAGTGCGATCCGAAGATCATTCCGCAGTGTGCCAAGCGCATCGCGAGCATCGAAGGGGTGTCGGAGGTCTATTCCGTGTCGGGCGCCTGGGACCTGGTGGCGATGGTGCGCGTGAGTGAGTACGAGCGGATCGCCCAGGTGGTGACCGAGGAATTCCCGCGTGTGCAGGGCCTCGAGAGTACCCAGACACTCACCGCCTTCCGGGCATACTCGAAACAGGATCTTGAGCAGGCGTGGGACATGGGAGTGGAATAGTCCCGGGCATGCTCAGCGGCCAGTCGGCCAGGGATTCGACGCGGGCTTCCTGGACGCCTACATCGTGATCCCTGTGGGCGCTGGGCTGACAGTGGCCGTGGGGGTGAGGGTGGCGGCGAGATGAATGCCGGATTGCGGCCGGCCCGACGGGGAGCTTAGCCGGTCGGGCGGTGTAGTTAGTGGACGTCGAGCCATGGGATCGCCGGGCATGGCCGGCAGCTCGGGTACAGGCGCCGATCGCGCTCATCGAGCTCGGCACATACTCCAGGGGCCAATCGATGGTCGGCCATCCGCATCTCATGCGAGCAGCATCCACGCCTCGCTTTCCAGGGCTCGCTCTCTCCATTCGCGCTGTCCAGCACGACCATCGGCATGTCGTCTAACGTCGACGGCACGCCTGGCCGCCGTCGCGGGGCGCTTGGAGTCTGGATCGTTGCTGCCATCCTAGCGTTGGCGATAGTACCACTGCACGCCCAGAGATCGCACGCGGTAACACTTCGGATCAACCCGCGCGCGGGTGATACTCTGTACACTCACTTCGAGCAGACGGTAGAGATGAGTGGCACACCGCGTGTGAGCGAGTCTGGCAGTACCATGACCATGAAGAGCACGATGAGGCTGTTGTCTCACGTTGTGGTGGAGGAGAGCAGCGCGCGTGGCGCTACGGTCACCGCCGTCACCGACTCGGTGTCTCTCACAACCTGGCGCATGGGACGCGAGATTCCCTCCGAATCGGCTCGTCGCGATATGCAGAACAAACGCGTCCAGTTGCGCATCGCGCCCGATGGATCGGCCACCGTACTCGAGGCCCCGGATGAACTGGCGTCGGACGTACGGGCCGCTGTCTCGGCGATGCCATCCACACTCCCCGATGGCCCCATAGCGGTGGGCGACACGTGGAGAAAGGTCACCGCCATCCCGGTATCGACGAGCACCGGCGTCCGTCCGGGGGAGGAAAGTACGCTCGGACGCGCCGCCACCCTCCGTGCCACGTATCGCCTCGATTCGCTCTCGGCGGATGGCAACATGGCGTTCATTTCCGTGAGTGGCAGCATCAGCAGAGATAGTACCGCCGCCCCCCTCCCTCGCGGCCTGCGCGTCGTCTCAGAGGGAAACATCGCGGGTACCATGCGCGTGGACCGCCGTCGCGGATGGTGGGCAGACTCTCATTCCACGATCATTCTGGAATCTGTCCTCACGCCCGCCGCCTCCGGCGGCACCTATCACCCCATGCGCGTCCGCACGCGCGTCGAGCAACACATGCGCGCCGGAGCGGGATGGTGACTCGACTACGGGGGGCAGGGTTCAGGGTTCAGGGGGCAGGGGAACTAGAGAGGGATCAGGAAGCAGGGATCAGGGATCAGAAAGGGCTTCCAGGATCGAGATTCCGCCGCCGAGGTAGTTCCTGATCCCTGATCCCTGCTTCCTGATCCCTCTGTAGTTAACGATCCCTGCTTCCTGATCCCTCTGTAGTTACTGAACCCTGAACCCTGCCCCCTGAACCCCGTAGTTCCCGTGTCTCTATCCCTAAGCACCTGTTGGAGTTAGATTCCGGAGTGCGCCTCGTACACCTCGCCGACCTACACCTCGGCTTCCGGCAGTATCACCGGCTTACGCCGACGGGGATCAATCAGCGTGAGGCGGATGTCGCCAACGCTTTCTGCCGTGCCATCGATCGCGTGATCGAGTTGCGGCCGGATATCGTCGTCGTCGCCGGCGATGTATTCCACACCGTACGGCCGATGAACCCCGCGATCATCGATGCCTTCCAGCAGTTCTACCGGCTGTCCGTAGAACTTCCCGCATCGATCGTGGTGGTGGTGGCAGGGAATCACGATCGCCCGCGCGCCACCGAGACGGGCTGCATCCTGAACCTGTTCTCGCGGCTCGGCGTTCATGTGGTAGTCGACCAGCCCAAGCGCTTCGCCTTCCCCGATCGTGACCTGTCGATCCTCGCGGTGCCCGATCTCCCTGGTCCGATCCCGGAGCTGACGCCCGATCCCGGGGCGCGGCACAACGTCCTCGTGCTGCACGGCGAAGTGGAAGGGATGCTACCACCCTACATCGCCCGCGCCGACCGCGCGGCAGTGGAGATCTCGAAGGAGGCCCTCGCCGCGCCCAGTTGGAGCTACGTTGCGCTGGGCCACTTTCACGTGCACCGCGAGATTGCCCCCAACGCCTACTACGCAGGCTCGCTCGACTACACTTCGGCGAACCCGTGGGGCGAGCTGGTGGAGGAGAGCGAGGCTGGGCTGCCGGGTAAGGGCTTCATCGAGTACGATCTCGAGAGCGCCACCCATCGCTTCCATCATGTGGAGCCCGACCGTCGGCTCATCGATCTCGAACCTGTGGCGGCGCGCGGCCTCTCGGCCGCCGAGTTGGACGCGGTCATTCGCCAGCGCGTGGACGAGTGTGATGGCGGTATAGACGACCGCGTGGTGCGCCTGGTGGTGCGCGATGTGCCGAGACACATCGTCCGCGATCTGGATCACAAGGCGCTCCGCGACTTCAAGCGTCGCGCTCTACACTTCCACCTCGACACTCGCCGGCCCGAGATACTCCGGCTCTCGGCGGGCGGCGCGCCGGGCAGGCGGCCAACTCTGCTCGAGACGGTGGAGTCGTATCTGTCGCGTCGCCCCATGGATGCCGATCTGGATCGCGCCGCGATCGTGCAACTCGGACTGCAGTATCTGCGTGATGCCGACTCGGACGTCGATGTGAACACGACACGAGCGGCGCCGGTGTCGCCAGTGGGCAGCTAGTGCGGCTCCACGGGCTCGCCCTCACGAACTTCCGCCAACATGCGGATACCCGGATCGCTTTCGACTCCGGGCTCACGGGTATCATCGGCCCCAACGGCTCGGGGAAGACGACGATACTCGAGGCGATCGCGTGGGCCATCTACGGCAACCCAGCGGCGCGCGGCACGCGCGACTCCATCCGCTTCAATCGCGCCGGGCCGCGGGCGAGCGTGCGTGTGGAGCTGGAGTTCGATCTCGGCGGCCACCGCTACCGGGTGGTGCGCGGACTCACAAACGCCGAGCTCTATCTGGACGGATCCCCGGATCCGATTGCCAACTCCATCAGCGCGGTCTCCGAGCTCCTGACGCGCCGCCTCGGGATGACGCGCGATGAGTTCTTCAATACGTACTTCACGGGTCAGAAAGAGCTGAGTGTGATGGCGGCCATGGGGCCGTCGGAGCGCGCGCAGTTCCTCTCACACGTGCTCGGATACGAGCGGTTGCGTACGGCGCAGAAGATCCTGCGCGAGCGGCGATCGGAGATCTCGGCGCGGATAGCTGGCCTCAGGCAGGGCATGCCCGATGCCGACGTGGTGCTGCGTCAACTCTCGGACTCCGAGTCGCGCCTGGCATCGGCGCTCAGGACGGCTGCCGCGGCGCGCGTCGGGCACGAGCGGTCAGAGAAGGATCTCGCCGCGGTGCGCCCGCGCTGGGAGCTGATGCAGAGCGAGCGCGAGCGACTGCAGTCGCTGCTGAGTGAGCTGAGAGTCGCGGAGGCAGAGGATGTCTCGCTCCGTCGGGACACGGAGAGGCTGGAGCGGGAACTGGGCGAGATCGCGCTGGCGCGGGCCGAGCGCGAGCGGCTGATGGTCGAGCTGGCGCCGTATGGCGCGCTGCACGCCGAGTTCCAGCGACTGGAGGTACTGGCGCGCGAGGAGGGGCGCCGGCAGACGCTCTTCGCGGCCCGTGCTGCGCTCGAGCAGGATGTCGCCAGGTTACGGGAACGGCGCACGCGGATAGAGAGCGCGCCGCGTCTGGAGGAGGAGGTCAACCAGGCGCTCGACGCCAAGCGCGGCGAACTGGAGTTGATGGACGGGCAGCTCGAGGCACGCCGCACCGAGTGGGTGCGTGACCGGCAGGAGGCCGAGACCAAGCGGCAGGCGTTGCGGGATCAGTACGCCGAGCTCAGACAGCAGCGCGACAGGTTGGCCGCCGCTGGTGAGGAGGGAGCGTGCCCTACCTGCGCGCGCCCGCTCGCTGGCACGTTGCGGTCGGTGCTCGAGTTGCTCGACGGCCAGATCGAAACGGTTCGCGTGGACGGCAATTACTACAAGGGCCGCGTCGAACAACTCCTGGAGATGCCGGTCGACCTTCGGGAGCTGGACGAACGGCGCCGCGCGCTCACGCAGGAGGTTGGCTCGCTGGAGCGGCGCTTCATGAAGGTCCAGCTCGCGGTTCAGGAGCTGGCGCAGGTGAGCGGCGACATCGCCACCAAGGAGACACGGCTGGCCGCGCTGGCGGGCGAGCTGGACGCCATTCCGGCCGGTTACGATGCCGAGCGGCACGAGGCTGTGCGCGCCGAGTTGGACCGTCTCCTGCCGCTCGATGCCAGGGCGACTCGCCTCAGTGCACAGATAGAGCGGGAGCATTCGCTGCAGCGCGAGGAATCTCATGTCCGCCAGCAGAGCGCGGCGCTTGCCGAGCGGCTCGCGGCGCTGCGTTCGCAACGTGAGGCGATGACTGTCTCGGAAGCGGATTTCCTCGCGTTGCGTACCGAGTACGATCAGGCGAGCCAGCGGCTGCAGTCGGCGGCGCTCGCGCGTGT
>DATCXG010000630.1:0-4238 GCA_036565945.1 Gemmatimonadaceae bacterium | reverse complement strand
CCGGCCGGCCGGTGCGACTGGTGCTGGACATGAAGCCCGGACCGGGAGGGATCCGCACGCTGGTGGGCGGTCGGCCGCGCATAGTGGACGCCGGAAGGAACGTGGCCGCTCGCGGCGACGGCGCCCCTGGCTTCGCCACTACCCGTCACCCTCGCACCGCGATCGGCTTCTCACCCGACAGCACGACGCTTTACCTGGTAACTGTGGATGGCCGCCAGAAATCGAGTGTCGGCATGACGCTCGCGGAGCTCGCCGACGAGATGCTGGCACTCGGCGCCCACGACGCCCTCAACCTGGACGGTGGCGGCTCCACCACCATGGTGGTCGAAGGCCGCATAGTGAACTCCCCCTCCGACGCCCAGGGCGAACGGGCGGTGGCGAACGCGCTGGTGGTACTAAGGAGGGATCAGGAAGCAGGGACCTAGAAAGACAGGGATCAGGAAGCAGGGATCAGGGAACTACGGGGTTCAGGGTGCAGGGTGCAGGGTTCAGGAACTGCCTCGGCGTAAAGAACTCTATGCCACGAGCCCTTTCTGATCCCTGATTCCTGCTTCCTGATCCCTGCAGTTCCTGAACCCTGAACCCTGCCCCCTGAACCCCGTAGTTCCCCCCCGCCACGGTCACTAGATTGCACTCCATGCCGGACTCCGATACGACGTACTACCGCAAGGGTCTCGGTCTCAAGGCCGAGGTGCAGGGGACGCTCGATGCCGACTATTCTGGGCGGCTCGTGGACCTCATGCGTGACCGCGACTTCGAGCTCACGGTGGGCGACACCACAGTGCGGCTGGCGCGAGAATTTGGCTTCTGTTACGGCGTGGAACGGGCGGTGGACTACGCGTACCAGGCGTGCGCCAAGTTCCCTGGACGCCGTGTGGTGCTGCTGGGCGAGATCATCCACAACCCGCACGTGAACGCGAAGCTGCGCGCGATGGGTGTGGAGATCCTCATGCCCGTCACGAGCACCGGAGGCGATACTGGAGACGGCCACGGAACGGGGAAGGCGCTGCCTCACTTCGACTACTCGCTCATCACGGCCGACGATGTGGTGATCATCCCGGCATTCGGCGTGGCGATCCGCGACTTCGATACGCTGCGCGGGATTGGCTGCGTGTTGGTGGATACCACCTGCGGCTCGGTGCTGAACGTGTGGAAGCGCGTGGAGCGGTACGCGAAGGAAGGCTTCACCGCGCTCATCCACGGCAAGCACTACCACGAGGAGACGCGCGCTACCGCGTCGCAGGTCCAGAAGTACGAGGGCGGTTCCTTCCTGGTGGTACGCGACATGGGCGAGGCGCGCCTGGTGTGCGATTACATCGAGGGGCGTGGGGAGCGCGCGGAATTCCTCCAGCGCTTCGCGCATGCCGCGTCTCCCGGCTTCGATCCCGACGTGCACCTGCGCCGGATCGGGGTGGCGAATCAGACCACCATGCTCGCCAGCGAGTCTTTGGCGATAGCCGCCGAGGTGGGCGCGGCGATGCAGCGCGCCCACGGCGTCGACTATCGCGTGGCCAACTTCCGCTCGTTCGACACCATCTGCAGCGCTACTCAGGAGCGTCAGGACGCGGTGAAGGAGCTACTCGCCGGGCATCTCGACGTGATGGTGGTGGTGGGCGGCTACAACTCCAGCAACACCATGTCGTTGGCGGCTATCTGCGCAGAGAGTGTTACCACGTATCACGTGGAAGACGCCACCTGCCTCGATCCCGAGAGCGGTGTGATCCGCCACAAAATCATTGGTGGAAAGGGCACCAGTGAGATGGAGACGGCCGGCTGGCTCGGCGCGCCCGGCCCTGTGATCGTGGGACTGACCGCCGGTGCCAGCACGCCGAACAACAAGATCGGCGATGCGGTGATGCGGATCTTCGCCACACGCGGCATCGATACACACTCCATCGCATGACGGCGCGCGAACCGGCCCGGCCCCCACCACTTGGCTCGGCCGAGCTTCGCGCGGGTAGTACGAAGGCGGTCATCATCCCGGCACTGGGAGGGAAGATCGCGTCGCTCGAGTTCGCGGGCAGGCAGTGGCTGTGGGGAAGCGAGCTGGTGCAACGCGAAGTCCCCGTCGACGGCGCACCCTATGATGCGTTGACCGACGGTGGTGGGTACGACGAATACTTCCCCACCGTTGCGGCGTGCACGCTGCCGTCGCACGTCACGCGCTACGGCGGACTCTCACTACCCGACCACGGCGAGCTCTGGTCGCAGCCCGCAACTTTCTCCATAGAGACCCGTGCGGATGGGATGTACGCCATCACCGGGTGGCAGGGGCGGCGCATGCCGTACCGCTTCGTACGCTGCGTGTTCGTGGGGGGCGCTGGCAGCGTGGAGATGAGCTACGCGGTGACCAATGATGGTGCAGTGCGGCTGCCGTTCGTGTGGTCAGCGCAGGCACTGCTGCCGCTCACCAGGACAACGCGGCTACTACTTCCCGATGGGACTCGTGCGCGCGTGTGGATGCAGAGCGGCGTCGAGCTGGGCGGCCCTGGCGCGTACCTGCGCTGGCCGCGCGCAGTGATTGGCGGCAAGCTTGTCGACCTCACGCGTCCCGACGCGGTGGCGCGGTCGTACGCGTGCAAGATCTTCTTCGAGCCCGGTGCCGGTAGTGCCGTGGTGGAGGACGACGGTGCGTGGTTGGAAGTGACCTTCGACACGGCGCACGTTCGACACATCGGACTCTCCATCAACAAGCAGGGTTGGAGCCCCTTCCGGAGGCGGCCGGTGCGCACCATCGCCCTCGTACCTTCCATTGGCTCCCCCGATTCACTCGCCGAGGCGCTCGGAGCCTGGCGCGACGCCGCGTGGTTGGAGCCGGGCGAGAAGCGGGAGTGGCGGCTCACCTGGCGCGCTGGTGCGGTGCAGGAAGCGAGAGACAGCAGCGGAGAAGCCGGCGGCGCATAGCAGTGCGCCGGGGCATCACCGCCCGCTCAGCACTTCATGTACTTCCAGTTCCTCTGCTTGCCCTCGGTGATCCACTCGATTGCCGTGGCCAGCCGGCGCTTCCGGGTCTCGTCGCGCTTGGCGTCCGTCAGCCACTCCACATACTCGCGCTTGGCGCTGGGGCTGAAGGCAGCGAAGGCAGCCTGGGCCGCCTTGTTCTTCCGCAGCGCGCTCGCGAGATCGTCGGGGACAGCTACCTCCTTACTCGCCTTCGCAACAGGCTTTCGTCTGGCCAGCGGTGTCACACCTGATTCATTGAGGCGCATGGCCTTCTTGATGTATCCGGTGATGATCGCCTTCGATGGCAGATCAGCGAGTGTGGTGATCCGGCCGAACTGCCCCATCGCTTCGCCTGTGCCGCCGTCGTGCTCACCGACCACCAACGTCCGGTTCCAGAAGCCGAAGGCACAGTGCTGCTTGAAGGAAGCCATACTGCACAGGATCCCCTCGTACATGAAGTGCGGGAAGTTCCACTTCATGGTCTCTTCCACCGTGGGACACGCGGCGTGCACCACTTCGCGGAGATGGGTGAGGATTGGCCTGGCGAAGTCGGCGGAGTTAGCGATGTAAGTGTCGATGCGCGGGTCTCGTTTTCCCATTTCGTTCTCTGTGGTGGGTCGGGCGCTCATCCTGTCACGGGCAGATAACATGATACCCGTGCGAGCGCGGCCGCAACGGTGCCTGGCCGGCCATGAGCTGGTGCTCGCTCGCGAGAGTCCACGACGAGCCCCGTGCATCGCTAGGCAGGCCAGCTCCCGAGTTGGCGGCGCAGAGCCACCAGTTGACCGATGTGATAGGAGTTGTGGTCGATCACGAGCAGCAGTTCGCGAAGGTAAGTCTGGCCGGTGCCGTGCGGGATGGTCGAGAATAGATCCAGAGCGGTGTCGGACGCGAGCGCTTTCAGCGCATCGAGATCGCGGCGGAATGCGGCGACGCTGGCGTCCCAGGCCGCACCGTCGTCGGGTGGCGTGGCCGATGCTGGCCAGTAGTCGGCGGGCCAGTTGCCTTCCTCGTATTCCGGATTGCGGCAGAAGTCGAGGATGTCCTCCTGACTGAGGCGGAGATGCTCGAGCAGCTCCCACGCGGAGTGCGGCGCCCCGGCGGGCTTGGCGCCACGCAGCGCGGGTGGCACGCCCGCGACGGCCGATTTGAAATCGACATGCGCGTCGGCCCAATCCAGGGCTTTCGACAGGTGAGCACGAAGCGTGGCATCGACATTCATGATTGGCCTCCAGTTGGTCGGGATCAGTTACCGCAATATGGTTGCTATGGTGGCGGTTCGCGATCCGGCATCC